>JANNYO010000126.1:0-2635 GCA_031410115.1 Rhodanobacteraceae bacterium
CTTAAACGGTAAGCGCGATGACTTTAGCCAACTTGATTTTGCCACGCTAGATCGCATCGCACGCCTGCCCCATGGTCGCGCGCTCAGAATTTTGGATGAGGTAATTGCCGCTTTTGCCGGTTGGCCCAAGATCGCACAGGACTGCGACGTACCCACTGCGCTTGCGCTACATGTCGCAAAATGGCAGCGGCTAAAATTCAAACATCGTTAGCGCGCCGACATCGCCAAAGTTTGTTATGGCTAGCGCTGCGGCTAAGCGAAACGGCATACTTGGACATGCCTGATTCCCCAGATTCCCTTGTTAGTTACGTCAAGTCCGCGTTCAAATGGCGCTGGAACCTGCTCGGTTTAGCCGCAGGTGCCGCGTTCGCGGTGTTGTCCCCGGTGCCCGCCGCTGCACTCGCGCTGTTGGGCGCGGCGGAGCTGGTGTATCTGACCACATTGATCTCGTTCCCAAAATTTCGCAGCGCGATCAATGCACAAAGCGCCGGGCAAAGCCGCAGCGCATTTGGCCCAGAGCCGGACGCGCAGATATCGTTAACCGAAGTGCTCAATCAACTCGCACCCGGCCCACGCAAACGTTTTTTAGAGCTGCGCCAGCGTTGCCTGACGCTGCAAGGTATCGCCAATAAAATTGGCGGCAGTGCGGCAAGCCAAGGCGAAGAATTGCGTGGCAATGGCTTAGATAAGTTGCTGTGGGTGCATTTGCGCCTGCTGTTAGCGCAGCAAGGACTATGGCGCTTTTTGGAAGAAACCGATGTCACACAGCTAGATAAGCAGCTGGTCGAGCTGAAAAAACGCCAAGAGGGTGCCAAGGCCGACGAGCGCATGTTGAAATCACTAATTGATGCAATGGCGACCCTGACGATGCGCATCGATAACTACCGCGCCGCTGAGCGCAACAGTGAATTTGTCGATTTAGAACTGGATCGAATCGAGAACAAAATCTTGGCGCTGTCGGAGATGTCGGTCAACAACCAAAGCCCAGATTTCCTGACCGCGCAGGTTGATGCGGTGGCGGATTCGATGACACAAACCGAGTCCGCCATGCGTGAGCTGGATGCGCTGACCGGCCTGGGGCGCGAGCTCACGCGCGAGCCGCCGAAAATTTTGGCGGGGTTGGTGCAGTAGTTGGGTCAAGCGACACAGCAGACAAATCTCGCCGAGCGACTCGGTAGACAAGCGACACGCGATTAACGCGAAGTGACGTCTAACCGGCGCACAAGCAAATGTGGCACCCGCGCAAAACCGGCATCGCCGGTGATAAAAGTGCAAGGCTCAGCAACGCTCAAAGCACACGCAGCCTGCAATGCATCGGGCGTTTTCAGAGAGGTGTTGGCACGCAATAGGGTCGCAATTTCGACGACGGCTGCCGTCAATTCAATTACTTTCGCCTGCTTAAAAAACGCATCATATTTTGCCAGCAACGCCAAATTATTATCACGTAGTGGTTTTACCCGGCATTCCATCACACCCAGGCGTGACATCGCGATGACCGCCTCGGGATTTGATGCTTTGATTTCGCGCAGCACGTGCAGCGCCGCCGAACGATGGGGCAGCGCACCCTCAAAGAAATAAATCAATGCACTACTGTCCAAAAACGCGATCATCGCTCGGGCCACCCGGCGCGTATGTCGTTCAGGCGTTGTGCCATTCCAATTGCGTCCAGCTCAATGCCGTTTGCCCCAGCGGAATCGGTGGCTAGCAGCCAGTCGAGCGCTGTGCCATTGCGCTTTAACGAACCGACGCTGACCAATAGCGCTTCATACGCTTGCGGCGTAAGCACGACAGCGGCCGGACGATTTCGCTTCATAATCGTCGCCATGCCACCGTTTTGCGGCGCATTAAGCGCGGCATCCAACGCCGCCATGCCCCCGCGTTTAATTTCAGCTATGGTAATGATATTCATTTTGGACCTTTATCGGTACTGATATGGATATCTTTGAGTAAAGCCTTACAGATGTCAACGACGGCCGCGCACCGAAAACAGCACACTGTCATCCCCATCAATCAAACCAAATTGCTGCAACCACAGCGCTTCAGCTTGGGCATCGCCGCTAAACCAAAGTGACGCCGAACCCAGTCGGAAGCTATAGCCCCAGGTGTCCATATCGCTAAGCGCCCGGGCGCGGCCAAAACCGGGCACCTGATCGCTCAGTAAAATTTGCAGATAGCAGGTCGCGTTTTCCTCATCTTGAGTGTCGGCGGCGTCGGTATGCAGCGTACTGCGCCGCGCGGGCGTGCAGGTAATCCAGTGGCAGGCTTCGTGCAAAATAGAATGTAGCGGCGTGTCGTTGCGCGCGAATAGTTCACCGCCAATCAGCCCGGCTTCGTCGTCGCCCCAAAAGCTACCGGGAATCGTTGTTAAGTCATTAACGTGTTTCAAAGTTAAACCGATACGCGCGATCAATTGCGATATCGTGTGTAGCTCGACGTCTTGCAGCCGAAGGACAGTTGGCATAGTGGGAATAGCGGCCAGACATGGATCGGGCCGCGATTGTATGATCTAGCCCGCGAAACTTTGAAGACCTGATCATGCATATGCGAAATGTTAGAAATGTTTTGACCTTGAGTTTGCTGGCTTTCAGCGCATCACTTTGCGCACAGACCATTAGCAGCCCAGAAAGCGTGCGCT
>JANNYO010000127.1:0-4898 GCA_031410115.1 Rhodanobacteraceae bacterium
GTCTGCACCAAGCTTTGCTTCTGGGAACCTAGAGGTATCAGCGTCGGCCGCCAAAGATAGTTTGCTTTCTAACGATTTTGCATCAACCGGATGGGAAAAATTTAAAGTGTAGACCGCTTGTTTGAGCAAGGCATTGCTCGGGTCTTGGTTGTATTCGTTACTCAGGCTGATCGCAAATTCAGCGGTGCTGAAATCAAACTCAGATTTATCGACAATCACATGCGGTGCATAGGCTAATTTAGGATCAATCTGGACAGTGAATTGAGTACCGATTGGCCAATCGAGCGTGGGTGTAAACACCAGCGAACGATCATCGCCCCAGGCCCAGCTGCCCGTTAAATTCGGCGAGAGCGTTACGCCCTTGACGGCCACCGCGCCAATTTTGCTCGGGTCGTCGGCGGCATTTATCGGGGCGACGGAACCGTCAAAATTAACGCTAAACGTTGAGTAGGCTATCGTGTCCGCGCGGTAATCAGTGGCCAATGGCGCGGTCAGTGTGGCGTGTACCAAATTCGGCGGTTCGGGTGGCACGTAATTGGCCCAAAAGTGCGCTGCCCAGGCTAAAAGCCCGACGACGCCGGTAACCAGAAAAGCGCGAAGCGGGCGCTCAGTTACGTTGCGGATTAAGCCCGAAAACCAGCTGGGTGCGGCGTAGTTCGCACGCCCAAAAATAGCTGAGAATAGCGCAGGAATTGCGCTGAGCAACCAACGAATCAGCCACATTACTGCAAAATACGCGCGTGCCAGCCACTTCATAAAGATACCTTTTCAATGATTTGCTTTAACCAGTAATACGTTAAATTTTCGTTTGTTCGACGCAAAGTCTGCGCGTTTATATACGCAACAGTTCTGACAGTTTGAGGCATTCGCGGGCGAATTGCAGGCGAAGCGAGTTGGCTAATGCAGAATTTTCGAACGCGCGTTTGAGTACAGCAGCGGTTTGAGCAACTGCGCCAGTACGAATCCGGCGATAAAGCCAATCACGTGCGCCAACCAGGCCACAGCGGAAATGGAGGATCCGGTAACGGTGTATAAAACTTGGAGCAAAAACCAAAGCCCAATCAGGGTTGAGGCCGGTACGCGTACGAATTGAAAATACAATCCCAAAGGCAACACGATGCCCAGCGATGCGCGCGGAAATAAGAATAAATAAGCGCCGATAAGGCCACTGACCGCGCCACTTGCGCCCACAATCGGCCCGGTTTTGTTGGTCAATAGGAAAGCCGATGCAATACTGGCAATCGCGCCGCACAGCAAAAACAGCAGCAGCACCAAACGCGAGCGAAACACGCGTTCGACGGCAAAGCCAAACAAGGTCAAAAAAAGCAGATTGCCAAATAGGTGTGCGCTGTCGATGTGGACAAATAACGCACTAACCAACTTACCCAAACCCCAGCCTGGGTTGGCGTATTGCAGCGCTAAATCCGCCGGCACCACGCCCCAGTCGCGAAAAAAACGCACGCGCTCAAGCGGCGGCAATAGTAATTCCCAAACGGACACGCTGACCATCACTGCTAATATGAGCGGTGTCGCCCAGCGCAGCTTAAGTTTTGGATGTTCGTCAACGCGAACAAACACCGTCTAGAGCGATTGTCTGGGGTAGAAAAACCGCGTGCCTTGAAAATCACACTCCAGCCCGTCGGCACGAATTTGCGCAATCGTGACTTTGCTTTCGATCTGTTCGCCCTCAGCGATACGTTTGCCACCAATAATCACGAAGCGAAATTGCGGCTTGGCATTGTAGACATACATTGAAACCGCCATTTTCGGCAGCTCATGGCGAACTTGATATTCCAATTCAAATACGGACGGCAGGCCTGACGCGGCGCTAGGCTGGGTATCGCTCGGTGTTTGCGCAGGAATCGGCGCTTGTGCAGTGACGCCGCTGACTATGTCAGTGCTTTCAACCGGAACTGCTGGAACGCTAGGCACGATCGCTGGCGTTGAAACTGCCGGAACATTCGCGGGTTGGGCTGCAACGCGCGGTGCAGAGTTTGGCTTTGCGTTATCGGATTGAAACTGTGCGGCACCGGTAAGCGGGGTATCTAACATTGGCATTGTTAGTGGCGCAGCAGAAACCGTGCGCGCGGTTAAGTCCGTCGGAACTACTGCTGTTTGCCCCTGCGCCGGCGTGTTCGTTAGAGTCTCGCCGGGAGGCGACACGGGAAAAAGAGTCAAATCGGGCGTGCTGGGGGTTTCCGCCGGGGCCGAAACCACCCGGGATGCTGTGTTTGGCTGGGCTGAAGGCGGCGTAGTTGCGCCGTCAATGGCGACGACGGCCCTGTCAGTTTCCGGTTTCGGCCTTAGCCACCACGCGCTCGCACCCATCAGTATAAACACAGCGACTAAAACCCAAATTCGAGTGTTAACGGGGGTTTTTGCGGTAGCAACACGCGTCGCTAGCGTCGGCGCTTGGCCTTTTTGTCGCAGCGCGTCGGCGCGTTTGAGTGCATCAAAAATAATTGACATAAGGGGTTTGATTCTTCGGGCTCACGGCGGTTGACTTCTTATTCAGCAAAAAGTTTGCGCTCAAAATTCAGGATCCCAATCAACCAATATTTTTGCTTCAGCTAAATCAACGCTGATCACGAATTGGCCTGGAATATAGGGCACTAAGCGTTGGCGATCACCGTTGACGACCATGACATCGTTGCTGCCCGTTGGCATCATTGCCTCGACGACACCGAAAGCAAAACCGGCTAAATTCACCACGTGCAGGCCAATTAGATCGCTCCAGTAATAGTCGCCGGCCGCTAATTTTGGCAAACAGGCGCGCGGCACCGTAATTTGTGCGCCTAGCCAAAGCCCAGCTTGATCACGATCTTCAACTTCTGGAAAACGTGCTGCGAGCGAATGCCCGGCACCGCGAATTTTAATGGGCGTGCCGCTGAGAATGGCGGATTCTTGACCCGATAAAAGCAACTGCCCCGGGCGCGTTAGCGTCCAGGGCAGATACTTGAATATGGCTTCGGGCGGCTCGCAGAAGCTTTTAATCTTCACAGCACCCTGAACGCCGTGGAGGCCATTCACCAGCCCTACCACAACGTCGGTCATATGAATTCTAGTGAACGAGACGCTTGCTTGCGCGAATGCTTAGGCCGCAACCGCGACCGGCGCTACGGCATTGCGTGCGCGCTTGATCAACGAACGAACTTTTTCGGTTGGCTGCGCGCCATTGCCTACCCAATGTGCGACGCGACCCAAGTCCAACAGCAATGGCACTTCTTTGCCTTGCGCAACTGGGTTAAAAAAGCCAACGCGTTCAATGTTACGGCCATCACGTGAACTACGCTCGTCGGTCACGACGACGTGATAGAACGGACGTGCTTTACTACCCTGACGGGAGAGGCGAATTTTGACCATGTGAATTCCTTTTCTACGTGCAGCAAGTTTTGGGTAAGTAATTGTATTTCGCGCGATTTTGGCTCACCCAGAATACAAAGTAAGCAGGCCCAAATCGCGAAGCCGCCAAGTATAGCGGTTTTGCTACCCCGCTTCGCAAGTCATCAACTGTGCAAGATGCTGTTTTCCTTCAGCTTAGGGCGGCGTTAACGCAGCCAAATGCGCGGTTTCGGCAAACTATTGCGACCGCCAAAGTGATGATCGGCGAGTCTCGCCGGAAGGCGACGCGGGAAAAAGAGTCAAAACAAATGCAACCCAAACTTAAATATCGTTATTTTTGCGACACACGACGTAATTTCGCCGATACTAGGTGATCGATTTCGTTTAGCTGAACGCATGTCAGGTTCGACACTTAGCCTTAGGCGGCGCTTATTTTACTCGCACTTAGTCTGCGCAATCCTGGTCGCCTCGGCAGTCGCCACTTATATGTATTGGGCAATCTGCACCGATGTCGTGCAGGTCAACCAGCTCAATATGCGTTCAGCGGCAAATGAAGTAAGTGCCAGAATTACCGCACTGGAGGGGCAGGATGGTGCTGTTGGCAATGTCGGTGCAAACGTTTTGCCGACAAATGCCGCCTTTGTGACGGTGCTTGACAGCGTGGTGACACCGCATCAGCTGAGCTCTGCCACGTTATTAGTTGATGGCAAAGAACTTGTTTCACGCCGATTAGACGGCGCGACCGACGAATCGCAGCAATCCAATGATGACGATCTGGTGTTTCAAACGGCACTAGAGGGTCGGCGCGCGGGCACGACCTATTTGTTAACCCTGCACGCAGATGGCAGTGCACAACAGCTGCACCTGCGCGAGATTAGAAACTATGCATTGCTGGGATTTATTGGCGCGGTTTTACTTGCGCTGATGTTTGCAAGAATGCTTGCCCAGCGCATGGAAAACGTTTTGGATTTGTTGGTTGAGCGCTTACAGCAGGTAGCGACCGGGCGCTTTGATGCGCGCATAAATAATAACGATGAGGACGCATTTGGTCGCTTAGGGAACGCGTTTAATCAAATGAGCGAACGCTTGCAGCGCACACTGGGCGAGCGTGAGCGCACGTTGACGCAATTGCGCGACGCGCGCATTCAGCTAGAGGGCTCGATTCGGGATCGCACCAAAGAGCTGGTTCAATTGAACGTTTTGTTGCGCGGCGAACATGAGCAGCGCGCGCAAATGGAGGCCAGCCTTGCTGAGGCTGCCGCCACCGATCCACTGACAAAGCTTTTGAATCGGCGCGCCATGTTGGGCCTAATGCAGCATGTTGGGGATGCAATGCGCAAAAGTGGCAAAAAGTGCTGTTTTGCCATCTTAGATATTGATCACTTCAAGCAAGTCAATGATCGTTTTGGCCATGCAGCGGGCGATCAAGTGCTGAGTACGGTGAGCGATGTTATTCGCAAACATCTGCGCGCCGATGAGGCCGCGGCCCGCTGGGGCGGTGAAGAGTTTTTGCTGGCCTGGCCGGATCAAAATGTCACGGTTGCCGAGCAGCGTGC
>JANNYO010000128.1:0-19544 GCA_031410115.1 Rhodanobacteraceae bacterium
AACCGCGATTGCTCTTAAGCCGTTGGCGGTGCGTGCGATGGTGTCGAAATCACTCTGGTGGTTTCAGCTGGCATTTTCGATCGCAGCGATTTTAGGCACGTTAATCACCCTAAGCTCAAGCGCACGCCGACGCCTGCTCGAGCAACGGGTCGAGGAACGCACCGCGTCGCTGGTTGCGGCAACCCAGGAGTTGGCGCTGTTTAAAGCACTGGCAGATCAAGCCACCGATCCGATTGTGGTCGCAGAGCCGCGCGCGAATTCAATGGGCAAGCCGATTTTGCGCTATGCCAACCCGGCGTTTAGTCGCGCAACGCAATACAGCCTAGCTGAACTTGACGACGTCGCATTGCTGCGCGGCAGTGATTCTGACCCGCATAAAATTGCGCAAGTGACGCAAGCTTTGAGCCAAGGTCAAACCGCGACGGCTGAGTTTTTTCATTATCGTAAAGACGGCACGCGTTATTTAGCGCAAGTCAACGCCTTTCCAATTTTTTCGGAAACCGGCGCGATGACGCATTGGGCTAGCTTGTATCGCGACGTCACCGCTGATCGCGCGCGCGAGGCGCATGAACGCGAGCGCGAGCGCAGCAGCCAGGAGCGCGAACGACATGAGCAAATCGGCCGCATGGCAGGCGGTGTCGCGCACGATTTCAATAATTTGCTAACCGCCGTACAGGGTGGGGTGGAGCTGATTCGCCTCGAATCGGGTGAGCACGTGGCGCCGGATTTGCTGGAGAATATTGAACAGGCGGTGCGCACCGGTTCGGAGCTAACGCATCAGCTACTGGCTTTTTCCGGCACTGGCCTTGGCCGGATGGAAACCGTGGAGCTGGGCGAGCGCGTGCGCGCGATGCATAAAATTCTGAAAATGGCGATTCCTGCCAACACGCTGTTGACCGTCAAGGTCGCGCCCGGCCTACATTTTGTCCACCTTGATCCGGCATGGTTGACGCAAATTCTGGTAAATCTAGTGATCAATGGGGCGCAGGCGTTAAACGGCAAAGCCGGTAGCGTCGCGGTCGAAATTAGCGCCGCTGCGCTACATCACCTGCCCGCCACAGATGCGACTGGCCGCGAAAGTACTGGCATCGAAAGTACTGGTCGCGAAAGCATTGGCCGCGAAAGTATTGGCGTAATTTCCAAAAACGCCGCGAGCGGCATGCATGTGTGCTTGAGCGTGATTGACACCGGCTGCGGCATCGCGCCGGAATTGGTGCAAAAAATATTTGAACCTTTCTACACGACCAAATCACTCGGCACCGGCTTAGGTTTAGCAGCGGTTGCCGGCGTGGTACGCGAATCATTAGGCTGGCTGACCGTGCAATCGGTTGCAGACGGCGCGACGCTTACCGAAGGTGCGGCAAGCGCCGGTTCTGGGCTTGGTTCTGGGCTTGGTTCTGGCACGCAATTTCGGGTTTACTTGCCAGCATCAGAGCCGCAACCAAGCAATCAGGCGGTTACTGCCGATGCTGGCGTTGGCATCGCGCCAACTTTGATTCCAGATGCGCAAACGTTTACGCCGGTTACGCAAGCCGAGCGCCACGTTCTAGTGGTCGACGACGAGGCGGGCGTACGTGCCTATTTGTCCACCGTGCTGCGTGGCCTGGGTTGGCAAGTCCTGTGCGCAAGCAACGGTCGGGAAGCGCAAACGTACTTAAGCCAGCGCCGCTTCACCTTGATGATTACGGACCTAACGATGCCGGAAATGAGCGGTTTTGAGTTAATCGAGTGGTTAGCTGGGCAGCCAGAATGCCCAGTTATTGTGGTGATGAGTGGCTATTCACAAGACCGAAATCTGCTGATGCAGCGCCACAGCGCACGCGTCACCGGTTGGCTCGACAAACCGTTTTCCGTGCAACATTTACTTGGTGTGATTCCGAATTGATGCGCTGACGCACGAGATCTAGTACCCGTGGTCGCGCTAAACTGTCGCGATGACAAATACCACAATCGACATTCCGATTACGCTCAACGGACGCGCCACACACCTGCGCTGTAGCGCGCCCACGCAGACCCTGCTGCACGCACTCAATGCTGCTGGGCATACCGGCACCAAAGAAGGCTGTGGTGATGGCGACTGTGGGGCCTGTACGGTCGCGTTGCTGCATCGCGATTGCGACGGCATCACACGCGCGCTTGCGGTCAATAGCTGCTTAATTCCCACCGCCCAGCTTGCAGGTGCGCAGCTGGTGACGGTCGAGGGATTGCAGACGCTCAATCACGGTAGCTTGCATCCAACGCAGTCCGCCCTGGTGACGCACGGCGGTTCGCAGTGCGGCTATTGCACGCCGGGTTTCGTGATGAGCCTGTTCGCCGCGTTTCACAGCGCGGAGAAAGCAATAGACGATGCCGTAGTCGAAGGCAATTTATGCCGCTGCACCGGTTACACGAATATTCGCCGCGCGATGGCAGAACTGCTTGCCGCACCGGTGTTGCATTTAGCGCCACTGCCTGAGCCCGCCACGTCTGAGCCCGCCACGTCTGGGCCAGCCACGTTCGCCGACACGCCTTTGCTGCGGCGGCCAGGGAATTTACTGGAGGCGTTGGCGCTCAAACACGCCACACCCGAAGCGCAATGGTTGGCGGGAGCAACCGACTTAGGCCTGGAATTTAGCCGTGCAGCGCAGCATCCAAAGCCGCTGATCGCTATTGATGCGCTGCCTGAACTCAATACCTTGCACATCACCGGTAATTGCCTAGAGATCGGCGCTGGCGTCAGCCTGTCGCGGTTGCAATGGGCACTGCGCGGCAAGCCGCAAAATGGCGATGTCGATTTGTCTGGGCATCGCAACGGTTTACGCACAATCACCACGATGCTGCACTGGTTTGCCGCAACCCAAGTGCGCAACCGCGCGACGCTGGGCGGCAATTTAGGCACTGCCTCCCCGATTGGGGATTTGCTGCCGGTACTGCTGGCTTTGGACGGCGTACTGGTTTTGCAAAGTGTGCGTGGCGAGCGTTTGCTGGCGGCGGCGGACTATTTTCTCGGCTATCGGCAAACCCAACTTAGTAGCGATGAACTGGTGCGCTGCGTGCGGATTAATTTGACCGGTCACGGCACGCGGCGGCTCAACGAAAGCTACAAAGTCGGCAAGCGCGGCAGTGATGACATCAGCATCGTCGCTGCCTGTTTCGTGTTGGATTTAGACCCGGAAAATCGCATTGTGCATGCGCGCTTAGCCTACGGCGGGATCGCAGCGGTACCGATACGTGCGATGAGCGCTGAAGCGCAGCTCATCGGGCAAATATTTCGCCCAGAGTTAGGGCAAATGGTACGTCCGATGCTTGAAGCGGCGTTCAATCCGCTGACTGATTTTCGCGGCAGCGCTGAATATCGCAAGCGCCTGATCCTGAATCTGTTCGATAAATTCCTGGCTGAAATGGGCGCGCAATTATGAGCACGGCGCAAATCGCCCCAGCAATTCCCCACGAAAGCGCGATTGGCCATGTCACCGGCGGCGCGCGATACACTGATGAATTGCACATGCCGGCCGGGGTTTTGAGCATGATGCCAGTGCTGAGCAATTGCGCGCACGCACGCATTGTGTGGCTTGATGTCAGTGCCGCGCGGCTGGCCGATGGCGTGCTGGATGTGATTACCGCCGCGGATATTCCGGGCGAAAACGATACCGGTGCGATCGCGCACGATGAGCCACTTTTGCCGACCGACACCGTTGAGTTCTACGGCCAAGCCGTGGCCTGGGTTGTTGCGCAAACCGAAGCACAGGCCAGCGCTGCGGCAAAATTGGTGCGTTTTGAACTGGCGCCGCTGACGCCGATTTTGAGTTTCGCTGAAGCCAAAACTGCGCAGGCGTATCACATGGCGCCAAAGTTAATGCTGCGCGGCGATATCGAGATCGATACCGCGCTGGCACAGTCCGAGTACCGGATCAGCGATACGTTTAGCTCCGGCGCACAGGATCACTTTTATCTGGAAACCCATGCCAGCTGGGCATATGTGGATTCAGAAAGTATTGTGCGGGTGCACGCCTCCACGCAGCACCCGAGCGAAACCCAGCATATTGTTGCGCGCGTTTTGGCGCTGCGCAGCTACGATGTGATCGTCAGCGTCGTGCGCATGGGCGGCGGCTTTGGCGGCAAAGAAACCCAAGCTAACGCCTTTGCCGCACTGGTGGCGTTGGCTGCGGTGCGCACGGGAAAACCGGTGCGAATCAAGCTCAAGCGCGAGCATGATATGACGCTGACCGGTAAGCGCCATCCATTTCAAACCGACTATCACGTGGGTTTCGATGGCACCGGGCGGATCCAGGCTTTACGCGCAGTGATGGTTTGCGATGCCGGCTGGAGTTTGGATTTGTCCCCACCCGTGTTGACCCGCGCGATGGCGCATATCGACAACGCGTATTTTTTGCCGAATGTGCATTTAACCGGCCTGATGGCGCGTACCAACAAAGTATCCAACACCGCGTTTCGCGGATTTGGCGGGCCACAGGGCATGCTGGTGATTGAAGAAATTATCAGCGCGATTGCGCGCACGCTGGACTTAGCGCCTGAGCGGGTACGCGCGCACAATTTTTACGGCGGCGCTGATGGCAGCGAAGCTAATCGAGAGGAAACTCACTATCGCCAGCCGGTGCGTGATGCCGGCGTTAATGGCATCAGTGGAGCGCTGCGCATGCAGCGCATTTGGGCCAAAGCATTAACGCAAGGAAATTTTGCCGCGCGTAAATTAGCGGTTGCGGCATTCAATCAACAAAACACCACGCGCAAACGCGGCCTGGCCATTACGCCCGTGAAGTTTGGAATTTCTTTTAACAAAGTGCAGTACAACCAAGCCGGTGCGCACGTATTGATCTACAGCGACGCCAGTGTGCACGTCAATCACGGCGGCACCGAAATGGGCCAGGGCTTGCACAGCAAAATGCTCAGCGTTGCGGCGCGTACGCTGGGCATATCTGCTCGCCACATCAAAATTATGGTGACTAGCACTGAGAAGGTTCCTAACACTTCAGCAACCGCTGCATCGGCGGGCAGCGATCTAAACGGGCAAGCGGTGAAAAATGCCTGTCAGGCGATACTTGGGCGCATCTACACGCTGCTGCGTGCGCACTGGGGCTTGACCGAGGCGGCAATATTTCGTGCGCAAAACGATCAGATCGTCAGCGATTGCGGGCGCGCAATGCCGTTTAAAGATGCCGTGGCGTTGACCTATGATCAACGCGTTAGCCTTGCTGCAACCGGCTTTTATGCCACGCCGGGCTTGAGCTGGGATATGGCAAACAATACCGGGCAGCCGTTCTACTATTTTTCTTGCGGTGCGGCGGTTGCAGAAGTTGAAGTGGATGGCTACACCGGCGAATGGCGGCTGCGCGCGGCGCACTTGGTGCACGATGTTGGTGCATCGCTCAACCCGCTGATTGATATCGGCCAAATTGAAGGCGGCTTCGTCCAGGGCATGGGTTGGTTGACGATGGAGGAGCTGGTTTGGGATGCCAACGGGCGCTTGCGCACGATTGCACCCAGCACCTACAAAATTCCAACAATTAGTGAGGTTCCTGAGCATGAATTTTCCACCACGCTGTTGGACAATGCCGAACAGCCGGGCGTCATTTATGGCAGTAAAGCCGCCGGCGAGCCGCCGCTGATGCTGGCGATCAGCGTGCGTGAAGCACTGCGCGCTGCGATCGCCGCGTATGCCAAAAATACCAGCAACGCACCGATCAAACTTGCCTGCCCGTCTACTCCGGAAGCGATCTTGACTGCGATCGATACCCTGCGTGCATAGGCTTTCACACCAACAGCGGGCTTAAATCCTAAGCTCAAACAGCGACTGCGCAACCCAAGTCGCACCCCAGTTTTCCACCGGCGCACTGTCGCCTAAATAGCCAAACGCACAAGCAATCGTGACCGCGCAGCCCGCGCGCTGACCCGCCAAAATATCGCGCGGGTCATCGCCTATCATCCAAGCACTGGCTGGATCGACGCCAAGTTCCCCGCACGCCGCCAGCAATGGCGCTGGGTGCGGTTTTTTGAGCGCGATTTTATCGGCTCCGATAATGCTGTCACCACCCAGCAGAGCGCCAGATTCCAGCTTGAGTGCGCGCACCAATTTTTGCGCAAGTGCAATCGGCTTATTGGTAACGATGCCCCAAGCAATACCCTGCTCGGTTAGCCGCGCAAGCAATTCAGTCGCACCCGGATATAGCTTGGAATGTACGCAGATATTTTGCTCGTAATAGTCAAGAAAATCATCGCGCAAGCGATCAATTTGGCTGTGCCAATCGTGTGGCAAACCGGCGCGCATCATCGCCGCCGCCCCGCCAGAAACAAACGCACTCGCAGCAATTGGGGTAGGCTCAGTCAGGCCGATTGCACGGCGCACGTAAGTCAACGCCGCCATCAAATCGGGTGCACTGTCGACGAGCGTGCCGTCCAGGTCAAATAGCACTGCTTTTGGTGCAGAAAATTTCATGAACTTTTTGGCTTAACCGCAGCCATTAAGAAATTAACAGAACTGTCATCGCTCAAGCGCGCGGTGTTGCTAAGCGGCGCGTAGTTCATTCCCTTGAGTTCGATAACTTCCATGCCGCGCGCACGTAAAACGCGGGCGATTTCGGCGGGTTTTAAAAACTGGCTGTACCGATGCGTACCTTTGGGCACCAGATTCAAAACATACTCCGCCGCAACCACGCCGAGCGCAAAGGCTTTGGCTGTGCGATTCAAGGTCGACAACACCAGCACACCGCCTGGCTTGAGCAATTTGACGCACGCGCCAAGCACGGATTCCGGGTCTGGCACGTGTTCCAGCATTTCCATGCAGGCAACCAGATCAAACTGTTCTGGCCGCTCTAGACTTAGGCTTTCCGCACTCTGTAAGCAATAGTCGATCGTCAAATTTTCGCCGCCGAGCGCATGTAGTTTTGCCACTTCAATCAATTCTGGGGTTAAATCCAAGCCGGTAACCGCAGCACCCGCAAACGCCATCGCTTCACTGAGTAAACCACCGCCGCAACCGACATCGACGGCATGTGTGCCTTTCAGATTTTGCCCCTGGCCCGCTAATATGTTGGCGATAAATGCTAGGCGCACCGGATTGAGCGCAATCAGCGGTCTAGATGGGCCATCGGGATCCCACCAGCGCGCGGCAAGCGTGGCGAAGTGATTGATCTCCGCAACGCTAACGTTAGCTTCCAAACTAGCCGCAATCATCGCCCACCGCCTGCGATGCGTGCGCCCCAGGCGCGCGCGTTAGCTGCCAGCGCACGGCGATCGACATCGAGCAGCAGCCCGCCGCGCACCCGGGCACGCCCAGCAACCCAGACATCGCTCACCTGTCGGCGATGGCTGGCATAGACAATATGTGAGATCGGGCTATAGACCGGCAAACTATCAAATTCGTCGAAACTGAGTGCGATTAAATCCGCCTGTTTGCCCACTGAAATTGAGCCAATTTGCGCGGCTAAACCAAGTGCTTTCGCGCCACTTAAAGTCGCCATCGTTAGGGCGCGCGCCGCCGCCAATGCGGTCGCGTCTTGCGCCACGCCTTTGGCTAACAGTGCGGCGGTTTTAAGCTCGCCTAATAAATCTAAATCATTATTGCTCGCGCAGCCATCGGTGCCGAGCGCCACATTCACGCCCGCCGTGATCAGTGCCTGCGCCGGGCAAAAGCCGCTGGCAAGCTTCAGATTGCTTTCTGGGCAGTGCAGCACGCTAACGCCAGTTTCGCTTAAATGCTGTATTTCAGCCTCGGTTAACTGCGTCATATGCACCGCACTCAAGCGATCATTGAGCAAACCCAATTGATCCAGGCGCGCCAGCGGGCGCAGGCCAAATTGCGCCACGCTATCGCTGACTTCACCCGCGGTTTCATGGATGTGGCAGTGCACGCGCACATCCAGATCAGCGCTCAGCTGCGCGATTCGGGCGAACGATGGATCACCCACGGTATAGGGCGCGTGCGGCGCGAGAGCAACGGAAATCAGCGGGTGGTTTTTATACTGCGCAATCAACGCCACGCCCTGGCCGAAATATGCATCGGCGTTCGCTGCGTATGCGGACGGAAATTCCAACACAATCGCACCGACCACCGCACGCATGCCCATGTGCACCGCAGTTTCAGCAACGACTTCAGAATAAAAATACATATCCTGCATCGTGGTAACACCGCCCAGTAGCTGCTCAGCGATCGCCAAGCGTGCGCCATCGCGGACAAAATCGGCGCTGATGTGTGCTGCCTCAGCTGGCCAAATATGCTCGCTTAACCAGCGCATCAGCGGCAAGTCATCCGCCAAACCGCGCATCAAACTCATCGCCGCATGCGTGTGGCTGTTGACCAAGCCTGGCATCAGCGCGTGCTCGGGCAACTGCACGAATTCACGCGCCGCATAGCGTGCGCGCAATTCGTGCAGCGGGCCAATCGCAACGATTTTTTCCGCGCTAATCGCAACCGCATACTGCTCCAACACTACGCCCTCAGGCTCAACTGGAATCAGCCAGCGCGGCGCGATCAGCACGTCACAAGCAATGCGCTCCGGCGCTTGGTTTAAATCAGTCATATGCGTCAAACCCTCGGCCCTGGCGCGCCGACCGCGGCGTAGCTGGCGTAACTTTTTTCCTCAACGATATCCGAGCCCAGTTTTTCATTGATACGCCTTTTGATTGCCGCACGTTTATCGTTTTCAAAATAGACCGATCGCGCCAACGCAATAAATTCCGCATCAAAGCTCGCCGCCGCTTCCTTCAGCCGCTTGCGATCTTCTATGCCCCATAAACCTTCATTCACCGCGCGCAGCTGTTGCCAGTCGGCGTCAATTAAATGGCGGTCTAATTTGCTCACCGCCCAGATGTGCTCAAGCAATTCCAACTCGCGCAGCACGTTGCGCAGCTTTGCCGCATCGGTGATCTTGCCGCGTTTAATTTCTAAAATTGTGATCTTGTCGATCAGCTCGCCGAGTGATACCGGAATATGTACGTTTGCCATAGTTTGAAAAAGAATAGATTAAGGTGTTGAAAAGTCTCGCGATGAGCGACACGGTAGAAAAGTCTCGCGACGCGCGACACGGTAGAAAAGTCTCGCTGAACGGCGAGAAGGAAAAAATCTCAAGCGCGCAGCACCATCACAGCCCTACCCGACGCGGTGTGCTCATCCTCTACTTGCATTCGCTCCGCCCACTCTGGCGCGTGGGTACGCCGGTCAAAAATCACTAAAAACCCTTCGCTCAAACCGAGTCGATTTAAATAGCGCTCGATTTGCCCTAAGCCATCGCTCAGAGGGTCTTTTTGCTTATCACGCCAATCTTTTACCTCAATTGCCATTTGCTGATCACCGACGACCACAGATAAATCTAGCCGCCCTGACCCCGCTGAATACTCGCGCTCAATGCGCCCACCGCCATTAATCACTCGCTGTAAATACGCCATCAACACCAAATGTGGCGCGGCTTCATGATAAAGCACGGCGCGCATCATTGATTCCCCGTGCTCGCGCCAAAAATCCAAAAAATTGAGCAGGAATTGACGCGGATCTAAGTGCATTGACGCGGATCTAAGTGCCCAGTGGCATTGCGCCAACTCGACTTGATCCGATCACTGTGCATATTGAATTGCGCTGTTGCATTCAAAACGCGCGGCAACACCTCCGCATAAATCGCATTCGCCGGCGCTGGATTTTTCAGCTCATCCAAACGAATTAATCCCAAATCCCGCAGGTACTGCAAATCAGTGGCGCTTTGATCAACATCTAAACCGATCAACATCGGCTCAATGACCGCACGCACGCGCGGCTCTTTAAGCTTGTCGGTGAGCTGATCCAAGTGCGTGTCATTGCGCAAAATCAGCGCTTCGCGTGCGCCGCGCATCCTTTCTAAGTCGATAGCAACCGTACGATCTAGGTTTTCCTTAGTCTTGAATACCGCTTGCTCAGCAAGCGCGTTGACTAGCCATGGCTGGCCTTGGGTGGATAGCCACGCCAATTCAATTGCTTCCTCACTAAATGTCTGGCCGGTAGCGTCGGTATGTTGCTGATACAGTGCTACCAAATCGCTGCGGGAAAAATCCCCCAACCGCAGACTTTCGGCTTTGATATTAAACGCGCTGCCGCCGGTGATGACTTCGCCATCGCTGGTAGTCATACGGTAGTCGCGCACGTCGCGCACGCCACACAAAATCATCGCGTGCGGAAAATATTTCGGCCGATCCGTGTAGCCCGCGCGAATTTGACGAAGTAAGGAAATTAACGTGTCACCGATCAGGGCGTCAACTTCGTCAAGGAACACAATCAGTGGCTTTTCCGAGCGTTCGCAGGCCATTCGTAACAACGCAGTAATCTTGTTTCCTGACGCACCAGACGCACGTATATCGCGAATAAGGCCAGGCCCGATCTGGCGTTCTAACATCGCGCCGAGTTCATCTAGAATCGTTTCCAGTGCTGGCTGGACGTTGTTGCGAAACGCCTGCGCCGCCTCAATATTTGCATACACCGCGTTATATTCGCCGCGCGCATTCAATGCGTCACGCAGCGCTAGCAAGCAGGTGGTTTTGCCAGTTTGGCGCGACCCACACAGTGCCGCGACAATTGCCGGCACCGTGTTGCTATGTCCGACGACGACGACCGTGCCGGGCTTTGCCGCAACGCGCAGTTGCTCGGCAAATGCAGCCGCAGGCAGCGTTGCCGCATAGCTGCTAACTTTCAGGCCGTGTGCGGCCGCAGTTGGCGCGGCGGTGGCTTGCGTGCGTAAAAACGGCGTGGCATAGACGGCATAAACCTGGGCGTTTTCCAGCGCCTGGTTGAGGGCATCGGCGTGGCGCAGGCCCAGCGCGCTCAGCGGCGGGTTCTTGGCATCAAAAACGACTGATTTTTCATTGCTTTGAAACGCAGCTGATGCCGCGTCCAGCGCTTTTTCGGCATGACGCACAATAATAAAGGTGGTGCTGTTATCGCTTGTGCTTGAGGTGGCGGCAAATAATATTGCGGCGTTGGCAAGCAAAAAAATCAGCGTCACTAGGCGCAATCGCATGCTCATCATTTATTCCGCAAGCGCTGCTGGACTGAGTTCCCCTTCCCATTTCGCCACTACCGCTGTGGCAATCGAATTACCCACCACGTTGGTCGCACTGCGGCCCATATCCAGGAAGTAATCGACGGCAAATAGCAGGGCTAAGCCTGCCTCAGGAATATTAAAATGTGGCAAGGTCGCGGCAATGACGACCAGTGACCCGCGCGGCACTGCGGCCATGCCTTTACTGGTGACCATCAACATCAGCAGCATTGTCGCAACCTGATAGAAATCCAGATGGATGTCATAGGCTTGGGCAATAAAAATACTGCCGAAGGTGCAATACATCATTGAGCCATCCAGATTGAACGAGTAGCCCAGCGGCAGCACGAAACTTGAAATCCGCCGGGATACGCCAAAGTGCTCCAGCTGATCGAGCGTGCGCGGATAGGCGGCTTCAGAACTTGCGGTGGAAAACGCAATCATGATCGGCTCACGCATGCCTTTAATCAGGCGCAGCACGCTTTTGCCAAGCACCAGATAGCCAGCACCTATCAGCACCACCCAAAGCAATACCAGCGCACCGAGAAAGCCGCCGACAAATTTTAGATACGTGCCTAGAATCGTCAGGCCTTTCAGCGCCACCACGCTAGCGACCGCAGCGAATACCGCAATTGGCGCAAAAATCATCACATAGGTGGTGACTTTAAGCATGATCTGGCTGATTTGCTCAAAAAAATCGACGACGATTTTCGCCTTCGGCCCCAAACTTGCGCAGGCTAAGCCGAAGAAAACGGCGAACACCACCATTGGCAGAATTTTGTTTTGCGCCATCGCATCAAAGATGGAGGTGGGCACGATATTGGTTAGGAACTCTTGCACGCTTTGCGGCTTAGCCAGCGCGTCGCTGGCAATCGGTGTGATCGCATCTAAGTTCATGCCCGCACCCGGCTGTAAAAGCGTGACTAAAACCGCACCGAGTGTCAGCGACACCACCGATGCGGACAAAAACCACGCCATGGTTTTGACCCCTGCGCGCCCAACTGCTTTGGTGTCGCCCATGTGTGCGATGCCGACTACAAGGGTCGAAAGCACCAATGGCGCAATCACCATTTTGATCAGGCGCAAAAATATATCCGTCAAAACATGTAAGTTTGCCGCCAGCGCGGTGTTTTGCGCCACGTCGAGCTGACCAAAACACCACCAGCCCACGAGCAGGCCCAGCACCATGGCGATTAGAACCGACGTCGTTAAGCGATTGGGCATGGCACGCATCAAGGTTGAATGAAGCGCTCAACGATAGGCGAAGCGCGCGGGCGGTGCCAGTTTTTGTTTTGCAAACGCATGCCGAAAGCGATTTATTCGGGCGGTGCAGGCTATTGGCGATCAATTGCGGACACGCGGCGATCAATTGCGGAAACGCGGCGATCAATTGCGGAAACGCAAAATGCCAATTTCAGACAGCGGCGGCGGGCGCAGGTGGCGAAATAGGCTAAAGCGGTGCCAAAGCATGACGTTTGAACGATAAAAGTTAGTCGTTTTGATTGGCACGGCGTTTGCAAGGATCGCATAAGGCGAAACCGGCAGCGGTCGAGACGCCTCAACCTAAACTAAGGACTATCGCCATGAACGCTTTACATCACGAAACCGAACTCAATGCCTTCGTCAATAAATTCGTCGCCCGCCTGTTGCAATCGGCGGCAAGCGACCTAGCCAGCACGCGCGCACCCAATGCCCACGAAGTCGCGATGGCATATCAAGCGGCGTTTAATACCCGCGCGGCGGCAATATGAAATCGCGTCAACTTGCATTTGTTTGCTTTAGCAAACGCGCCACCAAGAAAGTTGCGATCTGGGTTGCCAGCGCCGGCCTGGTGTTCCAGGCCGCAGCCGGGGAAACCACGGTCAATCGCAGCTTGTCCGTGAATGCGGGTACCGAGGTCGAAAACTTCCGCTCGGTCAATGGCAACGTCACGCTATTGAATGGCGCGCATGCAGCCAACGTGGCGAACGTCAATGGTGATATTGATTTGTTGGGTGACAACAGTGTCGCGGATCTGAGCAATGTAAACGGCGGCATTACCGCAAAAAATAAGTTGCGCGTTGGCGCCGACTTGAACACCGTTAATGGCGATGTCGAACTGGGCTTGGACAGCCAAATTACCGGCGAGCTCACGACCGTCAACGGTGACGTTCAAATGCTCGGCGGCACCGTGGGTAAAAACATCAATACCGTCAACGGTGATGTCGCTTTGGGCACAGTAACCGTACAAGGCAACATCATTACCACCTGGGGTGATGTGGTGTTGAAGGGTTCCGCCGTCATGGGCGAATTGCGCGTGCGCAAGCCACGAACCAGCAACTATTGGGGCAAAGATCCGCAGCCGCCGCGCATTGTGATTGGTGCCGGCGCGCGTTTGGTTGGGGTAATCACGCTGGAGCAACCGGCGCAGATTTTTGTCCATCAAAGTGCGCAGGTTCCCAGCATTAGTGGCGCGATGGTGGGTAGCGCAGTAGTGCGATTTAGCGGTGCGGATGCGCCGAATTAAGCGGCAACCCGTATCGCTTGGCCGTCGATTTGGGACAAAAATACGCATCGCGCTATCCTCCAGCCCATAACCGCACCTCGCGGAGCTTCTGGAACCCCGCATGGCGCAAACATTTGCTGCAAACGCATCCCCGCAGGATGGCATCAAGCCCAAAGTAACGTGGGCGCTGTTGGCGCTGAACATTGCGTTCTTTTTTATCACCTCATCACCGACGTTTCCGCAAGGTACGGTCGCACAAATGATGCTCTGGCCGAGTGCTGACGAATTTCGCTGGTGGCAGCCGATCACGCATTGCTTCATGCATTCGGGCATGTCGCATCTGGCCTTCAATATGATCGCACTGTGGCAGTTTGGCGCGCAACTTGAGCGCTATATCGGCAGCAAACGCTATGCGCTGCTGTACTTTTGCGCGGTCGCAGGTGCCGCCGTGCTGCAGGTCATTACCTCGCGCTTGAGCGAAGATTTGGCGCCAATGTTGGGCGCATCCGGCGGCGTGTTTGGCGTGCTGTACGGTTTTGCTGCGTGTTTCCCAAACGCACGCATCCTGCCGCTTTTCCCACCGATCCCAATGCCCGCTTGGTTTGCGGTAACGCTGTATGGCGCGGCAGAGCTGTATTTTGGCTTCAGCGGACGCATGAGCGGCATTGCCCACTTTGCCCATCTGGGCGGCATCGTCGGCGCCTTTTTCGTGTTGCCGCTGCCCTGGCGGCGCGCTGAATTTCGGCGCCTGATCGCTGACAGCGCAAGCCCAAACCGCTAATGGCGCGCATCCCCGAAAGTTTTATTGATGATTTATTGCAGCGCATCGACATCGTCGATGTGATCGGCAAGCGCGTGCCGCTCAAGCGCGCCGGGCGCGAATTTCAGGCGCGCTGCCCATTCCATGATGAGCGCTCAGCGTCGTTTACCGTCAGCCCGCAAAAGCAGTTTTACCACTGCTTTGGCTGCGGCGTGCACGGCTCGGCGGTCGGGTTTTTAATGAACTACGAAAACATGGATTTTTCCGACGCCGTCGAAGCGCTAGCCAGCGACGTCGGCTTAACCGTGCCCTTTGAAGGCGGCGGCTACAAGCGCGTGGATGGCTCGGATGCGCTATTTCCGGTGCTGTCCGATGCCACGCAATTTTTCCGGCGTGAGTTGGAGACGTGCACCGAAGCGAAGGAATATCTAGAGAAACGCGGCGTCGATCGCGCCGCCAGCGAGCGTTTTCAACTGGGCTGGGCACCGGCGAACGGCAATAAGCTAATGCAATCGCTGGGCACCACTCCGGATCGTAAAAAAGCCCTGGAAATGGCCGGTTTGATTGGCGCAGGAACTACCGGCGATTACGCCAAGTTCCGCGAACGCGTGATGTTCCCGATTTTGGACAAACGCGGGCGCACGATCGCTTTTGGCGGCCGCATTATTGGCGCGGGCGAGCCGAAATATTTGAACTCACCGGAAACCGCGCTGTTCAAAAAATCGCAGGAACTCTACGGACTGTATTTCGCCCGCCAGTTCAAACACACGCGTTTGGTCGTGGTTGAAGGCTATATGGACGTGCTTAGCCTAGCGCAATTTGGCGTCACTGAAGCGGTGGCAACCTTAGGCACCGCCACCAGCCGCGAACATGCCGAGTTGCTATTTCGTAACGCGGAAGACGTGGTGTTTTGCTTCGATGGCGACCGCGCCGGCCGCGCCGCCGCATGGCGCGCGCTGAACAATGTTTTGCCGCGCATGCGGGAAGGCCGACAGGCGCATTTTCTATTCCTACCCGACGGTGAAGATCCCGATTCGATCGTGCGCAAAGAAGGCATGGACGGCTTCCGCGCGCGCTATGACACCGCCCTGCCACTGTCGAAATATCTGTTTGACGAATTGGGCAAAGAAAGCAATCTGTCCAGCATCGACGGACGCGCCCGATTGGCAGAAAAAGCCCGCCCGCTGCTGGCGCAAATCCCCGAGGGCGCGTTTGCCGAACTGATGCAAGCCGAATTGTCGCGCCTAACCGGCGTTAGCCAAACCGCCCCCGCGTCCGCCGAATCGCGCGACCGCGCACGCGGAAAAACCTTCGTCCGCCGCGAAGACGGCGATGGCAGCGCCGCCACCGATTTGGGCCGCCGCACCCTGGTGCGCCAGGCGATTTCGCTGCTGCTCGGCGCCCCCGAAGTCGCCAGCGCCGCCGAGCCGCCCTACCCTTTCGCCGCGCTCGATTTGCCCGGCATTTCCCTGCTGCTGGCCTTGATTGAACTGGCACGTGAGCGGCCCGAGGCGAATGCCTCTAGCCTAGTTGAGATGTTCGATGGTCAGCCCGAACACCCGGCATTGCTGAAACTATTGGCCGGGCAAATCCCTGGCGAAACCGAGCATCAAAAAGCCGATTTTCTAGCCGCCATCGACAAACTCAACGAACGCGCCAAGGCCGGCCGCGTGCAGGTTTTGAAAGACAAACTAAGCGCCGGGGAGATTAGTGAGGACGAGAAGCAAGAATTGCGCGGGAGTTTGGGCGGGACGGGGTGGTGAGTAGGCAATCAGAACAGCGCAGAATCACTTTTGCGCTGGCCTATTTTTTTATCTGCTGAGCCTATTCAAATCCGTCCGAAAAGATCAGATTTGGGTCGACCAAACACACACTTGGGCCGGTGACACAAACTGCCGGGGGGAATGCTGCGGTGAGTTTGGTGCCGCTTGCGACTGCGCCTGCTTGGTTGATCGAAAACTGGGTAAAGTTTAAACCGCTCGCCGCGGATTGCGCGCCGATAGTGGCACTGGCGGCGGCGCTTCCATAGACCAAATCAAACACATTTGAGCCCTCGCGCAGCAGCAGCGCCGCTTTAATTGGCGCGTTGCTCAAATCAATTGATGTGCCGCGCCATTCAATCTTTAGCACGCGATTTGGCGCGGTGCCGGTGAGCTCGGTAAAAATGCCGCTGCTAGCCCCGGTTAGATCCAGATCATCCCAAAGCGCAAAAATTGTCGGCGCGCTGGCTGGGAAAGTACCTGATGTGCCACCGCCGTCGAGCACGGGCAGCCCGACATTGCTCCATGCATCGGTGCCGGTTGCGGCGAATTGCACGTTACCGTTCGAACTTAACGTGATCGTGCTACCACCCGAAATTGCGGTGCCAAACACGCTGAAGTCGAAGCCTACGGGCGTTGTATACGGGAATATTGCGTCGTCGACTTGGCTGCCGGGCAGCAAGGTGCCGGTGGTGGAAATGACCGCGCCGGTTGCGGGGGTAAACGCATACGTTGTGCCGAGCGCACGGCCCACTGGAAGGGTGAAATCCAGTACCGTCGGGGTGCTGGAACCGAGGTAGGTGACGGTTTGCCGCAGCGCGATGCTGCTGAAACACGCGACGCTGGCAGCAGTGCTGATCTGGTAGGCATTGGCGTTTGCGCCCATGCCAAACGTTGCCAATGGACTGTAGCCGGACCTGGCTTGGCTAACGGTAACACCGGGTGTCGTGGTGCTCAGAACACTGCTGATTGAAGTCGCGGTAGCAATGCCGCTGTTAAGCAAATTCACCGAGACCGCATTACATTCGTTCGGTTCGATCAAGGTGTTGCCACTGGTGACGGATTGACCGTTCAAACTCAAGGTAGCCGCGCTCGGTAGCACCGAAACCGTGATTTGCGCAATCCGCACCGCGCCGCATGCGTCGACGGCAGTGGCATTCAGTTTGTAGGTGCCAAAGGTTGTGCTGGCATTAGTCGTGACGGTAACCACACCCGCCGATGTTGCCGTTACCGAGCCGCCACCGGGCAAGGTGCTGGGGTTGACAGTGACGCCGACCAAATTGTTGTTGGGATCAGTTGCAGCGGCCGATGGCGAGAACATTGCGCTGGAAGCGCGTGGCAAAATTTGCCCGACGTAACTGCCAATCGTCGGGATGCCGTTACTGCCGACGTTGACGACAACTTCCGCAGTAGAAATCGCGTTTTGGCTATCGCGTACCGTCAAAATGACGGGATAGGTTTTGCTACCGCTCGTAGGTGCAACCAAGGTGCAGCTGGCGGCGGCTGTCATACTGATGCTGCCAGCGTTATTAGTCACCGAAACTTGCAGTTCGGGCGGTGCTTCTGACACGCTGACCAGCAGTGCGCCGGCCGCTTCCTGCGCGTCGCTGACAGTGGCGACAACGGCCGTGGCAGCTGGGCTGCCTTGGTTGGTTGATAGGCCGGAGCTGACGGTTAAGTTAGGTGGTGTGTTACCAGCCTGCGTAATCAGAAAATCGGCGTCGGAAATATCAAAGAACACATTTCCGATTGCCTCGACTTTGACGCGCGCTTTCGCGCTGGCAATATTTGGCGCAGTGACTGTTGCAGAGCCGTTATTGGGTGCGTTGGCGATCAGCGTTGTGGGGAAACTTAAACCGCCGTCGAGGGAAAGGCTGATTCGCATACCCGTGGCATCGATCGGGGTAATGTCAGTATTCGCCACGTTCCAAGTGACAGTTTGAGTTGAATTTGCCGGCCAAGAGCTGGTACCGGTCGGTGCGGTAATCACAAATGGACCCGCAGTGTTGATCACCGTCAGTGCCGTAGTGGCTTCATTGGTGCCGCCGCCAGCGGCGCGGTTATCGCGTGCGGTAACTCTAAAGTTGAGCGTACGCGCGCTGTTTGGCAGCGTTTCGCCAGTGTAGAAATTAGTACTTGTTCCAGGCAAGGGTGCACTGGCCGGCACAACGTTGGCATTGGCTAGGATGTAGCGCAGGCTTGGGAAGATTCGCGTGGGTGATGCGGTGGGATCAAACGAGCGAAACAGTGGGCGGGTGCCATCGTCGACGACAACACCGCCACCAGAAGATGCGGTACCTAAATTGAATTGTTCCCATATATAGCTGAGTGTGTCGCCGTCTGGATCGGCAGCTCCGGCAGATAAAATGAAAGGCGAAAGCTTTGGAATATTGAACGCAGCCGGCGTAGAAAAAACCGCCGGGTAATTGCCCGAAGGCGTCGCGCCGTTCTACAATTTTATGAACCGTTCGGGAGAGGTAGTTGCCGTATTTGTGCGACTTGGTGCCGGGGTCCAACGCACCCCAGGCTCTAATCCATTGTTAAGTAACTTGTTTATCACTACAAATACGTCGAATAAAAATCTGTTCTATTCTTTTCCCGTTAGCACTGAGGTTAGTTTACGGCTGGCATCTCTGACCGGATGGGAGCCTTCTGGAATGCCAAGATATTCATCGCCGAAGTGCCGGGCGGCAATGGCCGGCCATTGAACGGGAAGAGCCAGGGCGTGCATGAAATAGGACGCTCCCCCTCGGAAACCTTCACCCCCTAACGAATGAATTTGGGCGTGCCAATGCCCCCCGAGTTTGCCCCCCAACGTAGTTGCACTTCCCATCTGCTCCAGTCCCTCAAGCATTATTTGACCAGCCTCAACCGGTAGCGGGTTTTCACCCAAAGCCTGAGACTCATTCTGCAAACGCCATTGCTCCGACAAAAAAGAAAGTTTTGGATATTTAATGCCCATTTTTCGCAGTTCCTTATCCCAATTTGCTCTGGCAGGGTCATTCAGAACGGCATCAGTGGAGACTTCTGGCGGGGCAAAAAAATGACTCTTACTATACCCTCTTACTCCCCAGTAAGCTTCACGCCCAAAGCGAATTAAATTCCAAAATCCTTGCTCTCTTTCATTCCAATAGTCATGTGCCGGATCCTTTTCTTTCACCACACCATGTTTGCCCGGCATCGATGCCATCGTTCTCATGGATGGACGGAACGAACGTAAACTATGGTTGCGATAGCTATGTACCGCTGTTCTTCTTGCTAACATAATTGTTAAGTTTTAGTCAGTGCGCTAAACTAACCGAGCGTACTACTCCCGGTTTCTCTCCGTCTGTTTCTCCACCTCTTCCAGCGTTTTGCCTTCTTTGAAAAACTCCCGGCGCAGGCCCGCCCGAATGTCATCTATAGAAACGGGGCGGCCCCGCCGAACAGCCGCCAACACGCAGTAGCGCAACACGTTCACGATGGCCCCGCCCGATATGGCGTATTTTTCGGCCAATACATCGAAATCGATTTGGGGACTGAGCGGCACCGACTCGCCAAAC
>JANNYO010000129.1:0-6290 GCA_031410115.1 Rhodanobacteraceae bacterium
CCGGCAACGCCCAGCTGATGACGCCCGGTGTTTTTAGCGCCGCAAGCCAGTGCGTGTGCAAAATAGAATCAAAGTTTTCTGCAATAAAAAAACGGTATTTAAAGTACGCTAAAACCCCGAGATTGCTCAGCAGCGAAAGCATCAGCCAGCTTTTTTTTGCGCTACCAGCCGCCGCCATTAGCCGGCCACCCAGCCACCAGTCGAGCGTGCTGGTGGCGATTAACATCGGCAAAAAATACGGGTTCCATCCGGCATAAAACAGCCAGCTGGCGATTAGCAGCAAAACCTTACGCCAGCGCAGCGCCAGGGCACGATCTAGAATTAAAACTGCGGCAAAAAACAGCAGAAAGCTAAACGAGTCGAAAGCCATTTCAGTGCTTGTTCGACGACGCTAAAGCCTGCAAATCTTTCGGCAGTACAACCTCGGGATAGGCTTTAGTAAAACGTGCCAGCATTGCCTTGGCTTGCGCAGTTTTTCCACGTCGATGTAAAGCGCGAATTGTCGAATAGATTTTTGCGTGTTGATCGGCTGCGGCACCGACATCCGCACCAGGAGCCGCGCCACGAGCCGCGCGCGGTGCCGCATCTTTTTTGTCGGCGATCGCCGCATCCTGCAACACTTGATCCGCATTTGCCGCGGCTATCGATTGTGGAATATTGAGGATTGGGCTTGCGGTCTCATCCTCTTCATCGGCGCGATCAATTCGCGCGCCGGTAACGGTGATTTCTTCGAGTGCTTGATCCCTAGATTCTGGCGAAAACGCGGGCTCAGCGGGCGCCATCACCACGGGCGGTGTCGCCGGCGCGGCGGGCGGCGGTGGCATCGCCACGGCTGGCGCTGCCAACGCATCGCTGGGTGCCGCTATTTTTTCGGCGTTGGCGTTGATTCCTGCGTCGGCGTTACTACCCGCAAACTCTGGCGAATCAAACTCTGGTGCGTCACGCATAAGTCCTGCGCCTGACGGTGCCAGTGGCGACGGTAACGGTGGCGACGGTGCCGGTGGCGCAACAATCGGCGGTGCGACATGCGCGGCCCGACGCGTGGCTTCTGGGGCGCTTTCTGTTTTCGCTTCGATCGGTGGCGCACTTCCCGTTTGCGCATTTGCGTCAAGCGCCACGCGTTTGGACATCTCGATAGCGGGTCTATCGGTCACGGCAGAGGATTCCGCCGCCGGCGCAACCGCCGCGGGCGCGGTTGCAAGCGACGGCGTTTCTTGAAAACTATTGCGCGCCAACATTGTGGCAAAACCTATGGTGGCAACGCTTGCCGCAAGCGCCATTGGCCAGCGACGGCGTGGGCGGAATTTTCGTTGTTCGGCGTCGATTTCAACGGCGCTCAAGCGGCTACTGCGGCCTGCCGCTGGGCGCTGCACAAGCGCACGTTGTGCGGCGTCGATCAGCTTGGCATTGAGCGCAGGCGGTGGTTCGGAATCGGCGCCGGGGTGCGCCAAATACGCGTCAAGCACACGCTGGTAGCGGCCTAAATCGTTGATATTGTTGACGTTTTTGTCCATTACGCGAGACTCTGCTTGAGCTTTGCCAAGGCGTAGCGCAGCCTGGACTTCACGGTTTCGCGCCCCTCGCCTGTCAACGCGCCAATTTCTTCCAGGCTCAATTCGCCTTCCGCGCGCAACAGCACAACTTCGCGCTGCTCAGGCGGCAGTGCGGCTAAGCTTTGCATGAGCAGGGCGTGCGCCTGTGCGCTGATACTTTGTTGATCGGGCTCGGCTTCTGAATTCGCGGGAAATTGCAGCACGTTGTCGTCCATGCTGGACTCTGGTGCGATATTTTTATGGCGCAAACGATCCATCGCCAAATTGTGTCCGATACGAAATAGCCAGGCGCGAAAAGGCGCGCCGCCCGCCCCTGAAACGGATGCCGAGGTTTCGCTGCGGTAGCTATCACGCGCCACAATCACACGCTGCCAGGCGTCTTGAAATAGCTCCTCGCCTTCGGCTGAGCTGCCGATCAATCGGGTCAAATAGCGCCAAAACGGCGCGCGGTGGCGGGTGTATAGAATCTCAAACGCTTTGCCATCACCGGCAGAATACGCCTGCATCAGTGACTCGTCGCTCGCGGCGCTCAAAAGCGGCGCTAGCACGGCGGCGGCGCTCAAGTACAAATGCAAGGTGGCGGCAAGAAAGATCATAGGAGTGCTTACGAATCAAAGTGGCGATTGGGGTTAATTTACCGCATAAAACGGCTCCTGCTTAGAACCTTATGCCGCCAATCCGTAGCTTTTTAGGAGCGCCCCGACCTCAGGTTCGCGCCCGCGAAAGGCAATAAACGACTCTAACGCCGGACGCGCGCCACCTGCGGCGAGCACTTCTTTGCGAAACCGCTCACCGCACTTGGCATCAAATGCCCCACCTTGCGCAAACGCGGCAAAGGCGTCGGCGGATAAAACTTCAGCCCACAAATAGCTGTAATAACCAGCGCCATAGCCACCGCCAAAAATATGCGAAAAGCTCTGGGCAAAGCGCTGCCACTCAGGCGGCAATAGCACCGACGTGCGTGCCCGCACCGCCGCTAAAATTTGATAAACCTGGGTCAAATCAGGTGCGGGCGTTTGCATGTGGATGGCAAAATCAAACAGTGCAAACTCCAGCTGGCGAACCAAAAACAAACCACTATGAAATTGTTTGCTCGCCAGCAGTTTGGCTTTTAACTCAGCTGGCAGTGCCGCACCGGTTTCATGCTGCTGCGCCAATAAATCCAACGCCTCTGGTTGCCAGCAAAAGTTTTCGAGAAATTGACTGGGCAGCTCGACTGCGTCCCATTCCACGCCTTCAATACCGCCCACTGCAGGCACATCTACTTCGCTGAGCATCAAATGCAAACCGTGGCCGAATTCATGGAACAGCGTGACGACATCATCGTGCGTGAGTAGCGCTGGCGTAGCGCCGGTTTCGCTGCCTACACCGGTTTCGCTGGCATTGGGCGGCGCGAAATTACAGTTCAGATAGGCCACCGGGCGGCGATGTTTGCCCTCAGCCCGGCGCTGGGATCGGCAAACATCCATCCACGCACCAGAGCGTTTTTTTGCCCGCGCGTAAGGGTCGATATAGCAGCCGGCAATCGCGATATCACCACGGAGCAGCTCAAAATACTCGACATCGCGATGCCAAACCGCCGCTTCGACTTTACGCACCGTAATGCCAAAAATCCGCCCGAGCACGCCGAAAAGCCCTTTTAAAACATGCGGGTAGGGAAAATACGGGCGCAGCAATTCGTCGTCAAACCCCAATTTTAATGCTTTGAATTTTTCACTAACAAAAGCGACATCCCACGGCTGCAGGTCGTGCAAATGAAGTTCGGTAGCGGCAAATTCACGCAGCTGAGCAAATTCTTGCAAAGCCCCGGGCCGAGCTTGGCGCAGCAGATCGTCCAGAAATTGCAGCACGCGCTCGGGACTGGCAGCCATTTTTGTTGCCAAAGATTCAGTCGCTGCGTTTTCAAATCCAAGGAGCTGGGCGGCTTCTAATTTCAGCGCCAACATGCGTTCAATTTTTGGCCCATTGTCGAAGGTGCCCGCGTTCGGCCCTTGATCCGATGCGCGCGTGCTGTAGGCGGTGTAGATTTCTTCGCGCAGCGCCCGGTCAGTGGCGTAAGTCACGACGGCGGCGTAGCTTGGATAGGTCAGGTCAAGCAAATAGCTCGCCCCGCTGCCCACGGCCGCCGCCTGAAAGCGCGCGCGTGCGTCATCTGGGATTCCCGCCAGCTGGGCGATATCCGCAATCGGTTTTTTCCAAGCCTCGGTCGCGTCCAAAATCGCTTCCTCGAAATCTGTCGACAGCTGCGACAGCGCCAAACTTATCGCGCGAAAACGTACCGCTGCTTCACCTTCTAACGCCACGCCACCGAGGCGAAAGTCGCGCAGGCTGTGCTCAATCGCGGTTTGCTGCGCACGCCCAAGTTCGGCAAAACCCGGCGCCTTGGCGATGCGCGTCACCGCTTCAAACAGGCCGCGATTTTGCATCAGTGCGCTGGCATGTTCGGTTACTCGCTCCAGTGCCGGGCTATAGACCTCACGCAGCGCCTCGGTGTCGCACACCCGGTGCAGATGCTCAATGGTGCTAAACGCACTGCTCAAGTCATCGTCGGCTTGCTCCAATGGCTGTGCAATCAGCGCGTACAGCTCAGCCGCACTACCCCCGGCTGCAATAAGCGCCCCGGCAACCGCCGCATCGTGGCGCTGCAACAGCACATCGATTGCTTCAGGCACCTCGGCTGCGTTGAAGCGATCAAACTGCGGCAACCCGTTGGCGCGGTCTGGAAAGCGATTAGAAAGCAATGAATTCATGCGTACGCCTCAAAAATTGAGCGCGCATGTTACCTTTCTTAAATGTTGCGCGCCTCGCTGGTTGATCGGTCGATATCCATTCGGACAGAAATCTTAAGTGCCGTCATTTTGCCGTGTCTGCACATGCCAAAATTGCCGCGAACATCGCCATGACAACTTGGCAGATCATCACTATTGCACCGCTGGTTGCCACCGCGCTGATCCTTTTGGCGCGTCCGCTGCGCGTGCGTTGGCGTGCGCTGCACCTATCAAATTCGAAACTCGCGGCGAGCGAAGCACAACTGCGTATGGTGCTAGCAAGCTCAGGCTGTGAGCTTTGGCGCTTCAACGTTGTTGAGCAACAAATTGATCGCGAAAATGTGCTGAGCCACGCCAGCGAACGTGGCTTGGGCGCCTCAGTGCGGAGCGAAGATCTGATCGCTGCCATCCATCCGCAAGATCGCATGCTGTTTGGGGACGCGATGCGCGCACATGTGCGCGGCCTAACCGAGTCATTTCAGGCGGTTTATCGCATGACTTCCCTAAATGGCGAATACATCTGGCTGCGTTCAAACGGTCAAATTCAGCGCAAGGACGCGAACGGACGGGTGCGTGTCGTCAGTGGCACCACCGTTGAAGTCACCCATCTGAAAGAAAAAGAGCAAGCGCTGGAAGCCGCGAATAGTTCATTGAACGCGCAAATCGAGGAACTCAAAGCCGCACGCGCGCACATTGTGGAAACCGAGAAACGCCGCAAATTGGCGCTCTGGGGCTCGGGCTGTGAGTTTTTTGAAGCCAATTTGCTGACGGAAATGATCACGCGGGAAAACAAAACGCCGGGGCTTGCCGTCAATGATTTGGGGGATAGCACGCAGGAGTATTGGTCGTATTTGCATCCTGATGATATTGAGTCCTACCGCGCCGCGTTCCTAGCGCACTTGACAGGCAAGACCGATTTCTATGACGTCAGCTATCGCGCGCGACGCAGTGATGGCGGCTGGTGCTGGGTACAAACGCGCGGTCGGGGCGTGGCATGGGACGCGGAGGGGCGTGTCACGATCATTTCTGGCACCAATTACGATATTAGTGTGCTGAAAAACGCCGAAACTGGGCTGAAACATGCCGCAGAAGAGCTGGAACGGCGGGTTGAATCGCGCACTGCGGCATTGACGCGCGCGATATCAGAACTGCGCGCGGCACAAAGCCAGCTGGTGAATAGCGAAAAAATGGCGGCTTTAGGCAATCTTGTCGCCGGTGTGGCGCATGAAATCAACACGCCACTGGGCATTAGCGTTACCGCAGCATCGCACCTAGGCGAAATTAGCCAGCGGTTATCGAAACAGCTGGCGAATGGGCAGCTGAAAAAATCTGAGCTCGATGCCTTCGCGGAGCAATCACAAAGCGCCGTGGAGCTGGTGATGACGAACCTGCGCCGTGCGAGTGAACTAGTGAAAAGCTTCAAGCAAGTCGCGGTGGATCAATCTAGCGAACAGCGGCGCGTGATTGAGCTCAAACCGTATTTGCAGGAAATTTTGAACTCACTGCGGCCCAGCACCAAGCGCTTTCCGCAGGCCATTATGATCGATGCGCAGGAGGGTATTCATTGGGACTGCTACCCCGGCGCGCTCTACCAGATCACCTCAAATTTGGTTTTGAACGCGTTAAATCACGCGTTCGCAGCAGACATACCACCTGTCGTGTCGCCCACCACAGGTTTGCCAGAAATCGGCGCAATTAAGATCACGGCATGGGCGGGCGCAAACGAAATTTCGCTGTCGATCAGCGATAACGGCTGTGGCATGGACGCGGATACCGCAAAACGCATTTTTGAGCCGTTTTTTACAACCAAGCGGGGCTTAGGGGGTTCCGGGCTAGGTCTGCACATCGTGTTCAACCTGGTTAACACGGTTTTTGGCGGCACCATTTCAGTGGAGACTTCACCGGGTAAAGGTTCACGCTTTTTGATTCGCGTGCGGGCCGTCTGAGCGACCTCGTCGGATGGCACTCC
>JANNYO010000130.1:0-17788 GCA_031410115.1 Rhodanobacteraceae bacterium
AGCGAAAAATCGCGCGCCATAGCGGGCTCTAACCCGGCAAATTCGCTAATGTCGGCACCGGCAACAAAGCTTTTTGCGCCGCTGCCGGTCAACACGGCAACGCGAATATTTGGGTCCGCTTTAATCGCCGCAAACGCGTGCCCTAGCTCCTCAATCGTGGCGCGATTGAGCGCGTTGAGCTTCTCTGGCCGATTGATCGTAACGGTGGCGACTTTCGCCGCTATCGCGACGGTAATATTTAGATAGGTCATAGTGGGCGCGGAAAAATGAAGGACGCCAGTTTAGCGCAAGTCATGCTGGCTCGGTCGCTGAGTTGACCAGTAGGATTGCCTTAGGCGCGCTTAATTTCGGCGGCACGGCGGCTGAATTCAACGGTATGCGGCGTAAACATATCTTGATCCCGCAGGGACAAAATAAGGCCGCCGGTGCGTCGTAAGCGCGTAGTGCTCAGGACCACCGGAGCCTGGAGCCCGACCGATACAAAGATTTCGACTCCGAATGCCGGCGCATATCAGACGCGAAAAACGGCCGTATCGAGTTCGGGACGCGCAGTGCCTGTCGGCGCTTTCTGATTTTGATGGTCGGCAAATGATGAGCCTGCCTAGGAATCCGCCAAGGTGCGCCGGTGCATTTTTCTGTCTACGCCGAAGCCAGCCACGCAGCGAAACTCGCGTAAAGCGGAATACCCACGGCAATATTAAATGGGAAAGTAAAGCCCAGCGCCGCAGTGACGCTGCGCCCAACATTGGCCTCGGGCAGCGCCGCGCGGATCGACGCGGGTGCTGCGATGTAGGAGGCGCTGGCGATCATGGTGGCAAAAACCGTCGTCGTACCAACATTCATATCAGCGAGGTAGTGGCCAATGCCAACGCCCACTAGCCCGTGCGTGATTGGCAACACGATTGCATAGCTGGCTAAGCGAAAAAGCTCGCGCCCGACCGTCTTGAGCTGTTCTGCGGCCACACCACCAATGTCGAGCATAAACAGCATCAGCGTGCCTTGAAACAATTCAAAATACATCGCATCAATGCTTTTGACGCCCTTCGCGCTGGTCAGTGCACCGATCGCCATGCCGCCTAAAAGCAGCATCGCAGTTTTGCCAAACACCACTTCGCGAACGTCGTGCCAGCGTATGCCTTGGCTGCCTTTTGCCAGCACAATGCCGAGCAAGATCGCGGGAATTTCTAAGGCAACTAACAATGCCACCAGCATCGCATCGGCGGGCATGCCCATTTGTTCGGTGTACTGTTGGGCGGCAATGAAAGTCACCGCTGATGCCGAGCCGAAATGCGCCGCCATCGAAGCCGCATCCAGTCGGTTATCGCGCAGCCAAAGCTTGGCGACAGCATAGGCGCTCAGCCCGGTTGCGATGCCGGTCGCAACGGTGATCGTCAACAGCAGCAAAAGCTGATCTGGTGCATCGCCACGCAGCGCGACGCCGCCCTTCATGCCAATCGCAAATAGCAAAAATATCGACAGATAGCTTTGAATCTGCGGCGGTATCGCCAAGTCACTGCGCAGCAAGCGCGCCAAAAAACCGAGCGCAAACGCCAATACCACCGGCGACTGCAGATTTAAGATCAATAAATCAGTGTTCATCGCGTTTTTCCGCTCGCCAATTGCATGACGCTAGCACGCTGATCAGGTGCTGTGCCAGCCACCCAAAGTGCCGCCGGTAAATCCCCCAGCCAATAAACCAGTTCCGCCGGGTGGTGAACCGGCCAAAGGGCAAAATCCGCGCGTAGCCCAGCCTTCAACTGGCCACGGTCCGGCAATCCAAGGGCGGCGGCGGCGTGCACGGTGGTGGCGCAGAGCGCCTCCTCAATGCTCAAACCAAACAGGGTGCAGGCCTGGTGCATCGCCAAGCGCAGGCTAAATTGCGGGCTAGTACCGGGGTTGCAATCGCTTGCCACCGCCATCGCCACGCCGGCCGCGCGCAGCCCAGTAATCGGCGGCACTTGGGTTTCTTTGAGACAATAAAATGCTGCTGGCAGTAATACCGCCGTGGTGCCGTTCGCGCGCATCGCAGCGATGCCCGCTGCATCCAGATATTCCAAATGATCCGCCGACAGCGCATCAAACTCAGCCGCCAGTGCCGCGCCGGCGAGGTTGCTCAATTGCTCGGCATGCAGTTTGACCGGCACGCCCAAAGCGCGCGCCGCACTAAATAGCTTCCTAACTTCATTCGGGCTAAAGGCGATGCCTTCGCAAAACGCGTCGACGGCATCGACTAGGCCTTCGGCGTGTAATGTCGGCAGCCAGTGGTTAATGACCTCACTAATCCACGCAGCGCGCTTAGCCGCATCATTCTTCACTTCCGGTGGCAGTGCGTGCAGTGCTAAAAATGTGCGCCGAATCTGCAGCCCGGTACGTGCGCCAAGCAGCGTTGCCGCCTGCAGCATGGCGCGCTCCGCTGCCAAGCTCAGCCCATAGCCGCTTTTAATCTCAATAGTGGCAACGCCCTCACGCGCGAGGGCAAGTGCGCGCGGCAGTGCGCTGCTGACTAATTCCTCAACACTTGCCGCGGCGGTTTGCCGCACGCTGCTCATAATGCCGCCGCCGCTCGCGGCAATCTCTTGATAGCTTGCACCCCGCAGCCGCGCGGCGAACTCATCGGCGCGATTGCCAGCAAACACCAAATGTGTGTGGCAATCAATGAAAGCGGGCATTAGCAATCGGCCCATGCCATCGACAGCCTCCAAATCGCATAGAGATTCTGGCAAATCGCCGGCGGGGCCAAAATAGCTAATCACGCCATCACGCCAAGCCAAGGCCGCGTCCTCAAGCACATCCGTGCCCATGCTGGTGGGATCACAGGTGCGAATGTTGGTGATCAGGCCACTGCTCGCGTTGGGCGTACGCTCAAGCATTCGCGCTACCTAGCGTTTTTAAATGTGCGGCGGCAAGCGCTGCAACCCCGTCCGCCTGCGCCTGCAAAGCCGCGTGATCAAGACTCGCCTCAACCCAGCCCTGCGAATGCTCACGTACCAAATTCGCCAACAGTTTTGCGTGCGCTGCACTGTCATTCAACGCGGAAATATAGCGCAGGCTGGTGCCACCGGCATGGTTGAAATACTCGGCGTTTTCACCGGAAATTTCTTCCAAGGTTTCCAGGCAATCAACGGCAAAGCCCGGGCAGATTACGTCCAGTGTTTTCACGCCTTTTGCTGGCAAGGCTTTGATCACTTCGTCGGTGTAGGGGCGCAGCCATTCTTCGCGCCCGACGCGGGATTGAAAGCTGATTTGCATTTGTTCAGTGGTCAACTCAAGCGCTTCGCGCAAGCGCCGCGCGGTGCCATAGCAATGGCAGTGATAGAGATCACCATTTTTAAAATAGCGCTTGGGAATGCCGTGAAAACTCAGCAGCAGCAAGTCCGCCCGACCATGCGCGGCCCAGTGCGCACGCACTGACGCCGCCAAAGCCAGAATATAGTCAGGGCGCTCAAAATACTGCGAGATAAAACGAAAGTCTGGCACCCAGCGATGCGCCTGTAGTGCGCTGCTTACGCCGTCAAATACCGAACCGGTGGTAGAGCCGGAGTACTGCGGATACAGCGGCAACACCACTAAACGTTTAGCGCCCGCCGCCATCAGCGCTTTGAAACCGGTTTGGATCGCGGGCTCGCCATAGCTCATCGCCATTTGCACGGAAAATTTGCCTGGGCCTGCGTCTAATTCGCGCTGGATGCCGTTGCTTAGCGCCACGCTCAGCTGCATCAGCGGTGATCCTGTCTCCGTCCACACTTTGCGGTAGTTAGCCGCCGAACGAAAACCCCGAATGGGCAAAATGACAAAATTCAGCAGGCACCACCACAGCGCACGCGGCAGCTCGATCACCCGTGGGTCCATCAAAAATTGCCGTAAATAACGCCGCACCGCCGGCGCTGTCGGCGCGCTGGGCGTGCCTAAGTTAACGACTAAAACACCGATGCAATCGGCTTGTGCGTGACGGGTAGCGGGAAGGCCGTGAAAGCGCATAGACAGGTGTGGTTCGAGCAAGGTGCCTGATTGTGCAGCCTGCGCGGGATTTTGCGGTGAGCGCTGCGTCTATGCACGGCTTTAATTTGCGCATCCGCATTGCACCCGGCACTATGCAAGGCGATGAAAACCGCAATCAAGCGCGCCGATTCCGGCACCCAGATAGGCCCAGACTCGCCCCAGCTCGATCCATTGGGCCGGGCGCTGCGCGATGTGCGGGTGTCGGTGATGGATCGCTGCAACTATCGCTGCGGCTATTGCATGCCAGAAGCCAGCTACCCGCGCGACCATGCTTTTTTGCGCGCGACCCAGCGCATGAACACGCCTGAACTGGGCACGCTGATAACCGCGCTACTGCATTTGGGCATGCAAAAGCTGCGTATCACCGGTGGCGAGCCACTGCTGCGCAAAGATTTACCGGAAATTATTGCGCGCGCGCGTGTGCTTAGCGCGGCACTTGCCCGGCCGTTGGAAATTGCACTGACGACGAATGCCAGTTTGTTAGCCGCGCAGGCGCAAAGTTTGTTTGACGCCGGTTTGGATCGCTTGACCATTAGTCTGGACAGCTTGGACCCGCAGCGCTTTCGCGCGCTGAGCGGGGATCGCGGCGAATTGGCTGCGGTATTACTCGGTGTTAGCGCTGCCGAGCGCGCCGGATTTCATGCGATTAAATTTAATTGTGTGGTGCAAAAAAATGTCAACGAGGCCGACGTACTAAAACTGTGCGAACGCTTTCGCCACACGCCGCATGTGCCGCGTTTTATCGAATATATGGACGTCGGAACCTGCAATGGCTGGCGCCCTGAACAGGTGGTGGCAAGTGCGGACTTGATCGCACAAATTCATGCGCGCTACCCAATTGAGCAAATCAAGCAGTACAGCATGGGCGAAGTCGCAACCCGCTATCGCTATTTGGATGGCGCTGGCGAAATTGGCTTTATTTCATCAATCAGCGCGCCGTTTTGTCGCGGCTGTACGCGCGCGCGGGTGGCGGCGGATGGCAAATTATTCACCTGTTTGTTTAACGCCCATGGGCATGATTTACTCGCGCTGCTGCGTAGCCATGATGCCCTGTTGGTGGCACAAGCCATGCGCGGGATTTGGGCAATGCGAGATGATCGCTACTCAGAATTGCGCGCGGCGCGGCTTGCGAGTGGTGGGCAAACCATGCCGGATCTGAAAGCGGAGATGTATCACCTAGGCGGCTAGTTTCGCTGCGACGCCTAACGACTATTTCCGAGTAGCGACCAGGTGCGAGGCGTCGGTCCAACGAATGTGGAAGCCTTTGCTGCGCAGTAACTTGGCAATCTGCGCGGGTGCTTGGCGCTTGCCGCGCGCGTCCAGGATAGTGAAGTGCACCTCTAAAAATACTGCGCGCAGTGTCGCTTCGCTCAGCATCGCGCCGAAACCGTCGAGCACTTCCGGCTCAAAGCCTTCGACATCAATCTTGATCAAATTGGGCGCGCGCAATTTTTCGCGCGTAACAAATGCATCCGCGCGGTGCACGGCAACATCGATTGTTTGCGTACGCCTTTTTCCCGCGCCTATTGTTGTTGCCAATGAGCTTACCGGCGAATCCAACGAATCGCCCAAGTGCAGTGGCATGGTGGTTTCATGATCTGCCAGTGCGATCTGAAACACTTGAACTTGACGCAGCTTTTGGCAGCGCGCGGAAATTTTCAAACACGCAGCAGGGCTTGGTTCAAACGCCACTACCCGCCCATGTTCGCCGACACGTTGGGCAAATTTTTCCGTGTAATCACCAATATTGGCGCCAATGTCATAAATCACGTCACCCGCTTTTAGCTCGCTCATCAACGCTGAATCAAACGCCTCTTCGTAGTTTTTCTGGCCAAATAGCACTGTTTTCGCGCGATTCAAAAGCGGGATCAGACCAAATTTTCGCGCGATTGAGCGCATCACGGTTTCTATTTCTAAGCGCATTAACTGACATCCATTTTGTCGGTAGATTATTTACAAATCGCTGCCCCAAGCCAAACCCAATGGCCCAAGTTAAACGGAAAAATATTAAGTTAAAAATAGCGGATTTGCAGCATCAGTCGTTCGCGGCTTATCGGCGCGAGCGCGCGGTGATAGCACGATGCGTCCTCTAAAAAACCGGTTCCGGCAGGGCCTGAAATGACCGTGTCAAAATCCTTACCATAAACTTTTGCGAGCGCGTCCACGCTGCGCCGGCTGCTCCCCAATTTCAGCCACAGCGGTTTTTTGCGGTGGCTACCTTTGATCAGCGTGTGCGCGCCAGACTGTAAATCAACGTCTGACAAATAGAAGCTGATATAAAAAAAAGTGAACTGCGAGCCCGGCAAGTCGAAATGAAAGTCGACGGTTTGGTTCATTTGACGCCGCGTCGCTAAGTCATGGTTGCCGGTAAAACTAAACCACAGCCGGTCGCGAAAATATTTCGGCCGAAACCCCAAATAACGCGCTGCAATTTCCAGGATCACCGGATCATTGACGATTGCCATTACCTCTGGACAAAGCCGCGCATTTTTCGCGTAAGCCAGAGGAATCGGTGCGCCATCGCTGAATGCGCCGCTCTGGCAATCTGTATAACTAAAATCCCGCTCTGGATAATTTTCCTGAATCAGCGGCGTCGTGTGGGCAAAATCGCTTATCGCGGCGACCATTTCGGGTGCGAGGTTAAAACCAAATGCCACCGCGTCGCGGTGCAGCGCGGCGACACTGGGCTCGATTGCCGCACTCGAAAAAAGCGCGGGTTGCGCGGGTTGCAGTTGAAAATCGCTTGTTTTTCCATGGTTTCCTGCGGCGAGACTTGTTTTTCCGTGTCGCCTTGCGGCGAGACTTGTTTTTCCGTGTCGCCTTGCGGCGAGACTTGTTTTTCCGTGTCGCCTTGCGGCGAGACTTATTTTTCCGTGTCGCCTTGCGGCGAGACTTACGCTGCCAAAGTACTTTCCAAGTAAACGGCGCGCCCAATAGAAACGCCCGAACACGCGCCACAAGCGCCACAGCAGCGTAATCTGCTCATCGCCCTTGTGTTGCACAGCATCGCGCGTTAGTGCCGGTTCCGGGTTGGCAGGCGTCATGTCAAACAAGTCTCGCGGCAGCGACACGGCAAACAAGTGCATTCGCCAAATCATCAATCAACTGATCGCTGAGCGTTGGGTTAACAAAGGCGTTGACGTTACGCATCTGATGCTTGGCATCATGCATCGAAACTACCGCCGATTGCGCCCCCGCTGCGCGCAAGGACACCCGTAAAATGGCCTCGCTCAGCAGCTCAGGCGCATCGAAAAAAGCGCCATCAAGCTCAGGATTATTGACGCGCGTTTCTTTCAGCCGCTGCGCCATGTGGGCAACGCCGCCGCGCCCGCCGAAAATATGATGAATGCTTTTGGGAAACGCGTGCAAACGCGGTGGCATCGGCGCGTGTTGCAAATTGAAGCTGATCTGCGCGGTTTGTACGCGGTTTAAAAATGCCAAAGCGCTGGTAGCGTCGGTACACACGCCGATTTTGCGCACTTTGCCATTACGTTGTGCGATATCGAGGGTGCGAAAAACTTCATCGCGCTGCGCTAGTTCTGTGGGTGGCGAGTGCAGCAAGAATTCATCCAGGTAATCGGTACGCAGCTCGCGCAGGCTTTGCTCTAGCCCTTTTAGAATTTCAGCCGCTGACCAAAATTCGCTGTTTGCATCGCGCGCGTTGCTGCCGGGAAAAAAACGCAGATGGCGCAAGCCACCCACGCCACCGCGGAGTATGCGAATCGCGTTCGCTCGCAACCCTGACGCGGGTGCGATGCCGTATTTACTGGTGATGCGCACCTCGCTGCGATTTGCTGCAAAAAAATCACCCAATAGACGCTCGGCCTGACCATAGCCGTAGGATCTGGCGACATCAAATTGACGGATGCCCAGCCGCATAGCGTTTGCCAACGCCGCAGTCGCACGCGCGCGCTCGGTATGCCCAAGCATGGACGCGCAACCCAAAATCAATTGCTCAATACCCAACACATTTTTGCGCGCTGCTAATTCCACGAACAAACGACTTTGCCGCACTGTCCAGAATCCATCAAATCGAAGCCTTTTTGAAAGTCATTAATGTGAATTTGGTGCGTCAACACTTTTTGCAGCGGAAAACCAGTGAGCACCATTTGCGTCATTTTGTACCAGGTTTCATACATTTTCCGGCCATAAATTCCCTGCATGGTCAGGCCTTTGAAAATCACTTTATCCCAATCAATACCAGCGCCCTTGGGCAAAATTCCCAGCAGCGCAACTTTGCCACCGTGATACATACAATCAAGCATGTCGTTAAATGCGTGCGGGTTGCCGCTCATCTCCAATGCGACGTCGAACCCTTCCATATGTAAATCGCGCATCACTTCTTTTAACGACTGCTTAGAAACATTCACCACCCTTGTCGCACCCATATCGGCGGCTAATTTCAAGCGATAGTCATTCACGTCGGTAACGACCACATTGCGTGCGCCGATGTGTTTGCAAATGCCAGCAGCGATGATGCCAATTGGCCCGGCTCCAGTAATTAACACGTCTTCGCCGACGACATCGAACTCCAATGCGCAGTGCGCGGCGTTGCCGTAGGGGTCAAAAAATGCCGCTAGTTCGGAGGAAATTTGATCCGGGATCGGCCACAGGTTGCTCGAGGGCACCGCAACAAATTCGGCAAACGCGCCAGGGCGATTAACGCCGATGCCAGTGGTATTTGGGCATAAATGCTGCTTACCGGCGCGGCAGTTACGGCAAACCCCACACACCACATGGCCTTCCGCGCTAACCCGTTGGCCTAAGGTGTAGCCCCGTACGCCTGGCCCCATTTCGACCACGCGCCCGACGAATTCGTGGCCGATCACAAGCCCGGGCTTGATCGTGCGTTGGCTCCAGTCATCCCATTTGTAGATATGTAAATCGGTGCCGCAAATCGCCGTTTTTTCAAGCTTTACCAGCACGTCATTCGGGCCAATTTCGGGCACTGGCACTTCTTCCATCCAAATGCCCCTTTCGGCTTTGCTTTTGACCAACGCTTTCATCAGTTGTGCCACGGTAACGTCCTTCGCTTCGGAATTGAGGTGCATTTTGCCGCAAATTTGACCCAGCGCATTGGATAGGTTCGATTTTTAACCCGCAAAGCCTTAGCATTCGTCCTCGAATCGACACCCGACCCGCCAAATGATTGTCGCATTGCTCTGGAAAACGCGCTAAATGTATGGATTCGCGCGCCCGCTGCTCTTTCAACTTGACGCAGAAACCGCGCATGCTGCCGGTTTGAAGGCCATAGAAGCGGCGTATCGGCTGGGCTTAAACCCGCTGATGGCAAGCAAACCCAAGCCGCTGCCGGTCAAGCTTTTAGGCCTAAATTTTCCGAACCCAGTCGGCCTGGCTGCGGGCTTAGATAAAAATGCCGCGCATATTGACGCGTTAGCCAGTTTGGGATTTGGTTTTATTGAGGTTGGCACCGTCACGCCCAAGCCCCAGCCGGGCAACCCGAAACCGCGCATGTTTCGTTTACCGAAGTTCGATGCGGTGATCAATCGGCTGGGTTTTAACAACGGTGGCCTGCCTGAGCTGCTGAAAAATCTCGACTGCACGCGTTTTAGCGGCGTACTTGGCATCAATATTGGTAAAAATAAAGACACCGATAACGCCGACGCGCTGAGCGACTATTTGAGCTGTCTGCGCGCGGTGTATGCACGTGCCAGTTACGTCACGGTCAATATTTCTTCCCCCAACACCCAGGGTTTGCGTGATTTGCAACAGCTGGATGCGCTTAAAAACTTGCTCGGCGGGCTGCGGGATGGGCAAATTAATCTGGCAACTCAGCATGGTAAACACACGCCGATGTTGTTGAAAGTGGCGCCCGATTTGACCGAATCTGACCTGGACGATATCGCCCAGGTCGTGCTTACAACGGGGTTTGAGGGCGTCATTGCCACCAACACCACGATTGGTCGCCCCAGCATTTCCGGTGTTCATGCGCAGGAAGCGGGCGGGCTTTCCGGCAGGCCAGTGTTTGATCTTGCGACCGATACCTTGGCGAAACTGCGCGCGCGCCTGAATCCGAAAATCGCCCTCATCGGCGTCGGCGGCATCATGTCAGGTCAAGATGCGGCTAAAAAAGTTGCAGTTGGCGCAGAGCTCGTGCAGTTTTATACCGGCATGATCTATCGCGGCCCGGCCTTGATTGGCGAATGTGTTGAGGCGATTCGCCAGCTCAAAAAATAAAGGTCTAGGGCATACAAATCATGGAAGATCTTAACGTACTGGAAAATGCTGATCTGACCGCGCTGAACACGTTCGGCGTTGAAGCCCAAGCCTTGTTTTTGGTCAGCTGCCGCTCGATGGACGCACTGCGGTTGATGCTCAAAGACATTAAAGACGCACAGGATCCACTGCTGATTTTAGGCGATGGCAGCAATGTGTTGTTTACGCAAAACTTTGAGGGCGTCATTTTATTGCCGCAAATTCCCGGCATTGAACAGCTTTCTAGTCCGGGCTCACACGCCATCGTGCGCGTCGGCGCGGGGGAAAATTGGCACCGATTTGTCGATTATTCGCTCAAGCAATCTTTGTTCGGGCTGGAGAATTTGGCGCTGATTCCCGGCACAGTCGGTGCAGCGCCGATCCAAAATATCGGCGCGTATGGCGTTGAGCTTGAAAACTTCGTGCATGCCGTTGAAGCGATGGATCGCGATAGTTTAGAAATTCGCCGTTTCAGTCATGCCGAGTGTGGCTTTAGCTACCGTGATAGCTGTTTTAAAATGGCATTGCGCGGCAGATACATTATTACCCACGTAGAATTTCGCCTGCCGCGTGATTCCACGCTACAGCTGAACTATGCGGGCATACGGGAGGAATTGGCGGAGTTAAAAGCCACCGTCAACCCCAGTGCGCGCGACGTTTTTAAAGCGGTCTGCGCACTGCGCGAAAAAAAGCTGCCTGACCCGTTGGAGTATGGCAATGCCGGAAGTTTCTTTAAAAACCCAATTGTGGACGCTGAAACCGCCGCACGCATCAGTGCAGAAGTGTCGGGTTTTAGCTATTTCCCATCGGGCGTGACCGGCAAAGCCAAGCTCAGCGCGGGCTGGCTAATTGATAACGCTGGCCTAAAAGGGCACCAAATTGGCGGCGCGCAGGTCAGTAAGCAGCATGCGCTGGTGTTGATCAATCGCAAACGCGCAACCGGTGCGGAAATTTGGCAGCTGGCAAATTTTGTCATGGACACGGTCAAGGCGAAGTTTGGCGTGCAGCTGGAACCGGAACCGCTGATTGTTTGACCGGCCTGCGCCAATTATTCCCTGGCAAGCGCGCATTACGCTGCGCTTTTTACGGGTCATTGGCGCGCTGCCGCTATCTTGGCTGCGCGGCATGGGTTATGCGATTGGCACAATGATTAGTTTCCTGCCAATACGGGAAACCCGAATTACTCGGGAAAATTTGGCGGTGTGTCTGCCAGGGCTTTCGCCTCATGCACGCGCCAAGCTTGCACGCGCAAGCCTGCAACATTTGCTGATGAGCCTGTTCGAATTGCCGAAAATTTGGAGTCAGCCCTGGCCGAAATTGGCGCCACTTATCGTCGAAATTCATGGCGGAGAAATTTTCAAGGCGGCATTAGCGCGCGCCCAGGGCGTGATCATCGCGGCGCCGCATTTAGGCGCGTGGGAACTGCTCAATTTGTATCTTGCTGAGCATACCGAATTGGCGGTGCTGTATCGTGCGCCGCGCAAAGCCTGGGTTGAAACGGTGCTGAATGCCGCACGTGGGCGCACGCGTGCAGTGCCTGTGCGCGCGGAACCGGCGGCAGTGCGTGGCCTGCTGAAGCGCTTGCAAAATGGCGGCGCGCTGGGGATTTTGCCGGATCAACAGCCCAAGCTTGGCGAGGGAGAATTTGCGCCGATGTTTGGCATCGACGCACTGACGATGACGCTGTTGCCTAAATTAGCGACACGCACCGGTGCCAGCGTGATCTTTGCCACGGCGGTGCGCGTGCCGGGTGGCTTTCGCATTGATCTGAGCGCAGCTGAGCCTGCGCTGCTGGATGGATTAACGCTCAACGCCAATATCGAACGCTGTGTTATGCCCTGGCTGGCGCAATATCAATGGAGTTACAAGCGCTACTCAATGCGGCCAAATGGCCAGCCCCATTTTTATTCCTGAGCTGGCATTTTATGAGCACACTGAACAATATGCAGACCGAGCAAGCTACATCCTTAGGCCAACGGGCGCTGCCCATTGTTGAGCTAGACGAACTCAACCCTGCTAGTTCGGTGTTGGCAGCAAAACTGATGCAATTTAACGAGAGCCACGCCCGGCCTTATGATTTCGTGGCGCTTCGATTAGCGATTTTTGATCAGTACGGAAATATTGAAGCCGGCTTGTTGGGTGCCACCGGTTGGCAGTGGCTTAATATTGACATTGTTTTTGTTGACCCTGCGCGTCGAAATATTGGCCTTGGTCGCGCGATGGTGCAGCGTGCCATCGTTATGGCACAAGCGCGCGGTTGCATCGGCGTGATGCTGGATACCTTCGATTTCCAAGCGCGCGGCTTTTATGAAAAGCTCGGCTTTGTCGTGTTTGGCGAATTACACGATATGCCGCCTGGGCACCGGCGCTATTGGTTGCGGCGTGAGATTTGAGCAAAAGCCCGCAAACTGCAAACTTTATTCGTTCATGCTTGTAAAATCCATGCGGCTTCATTACTTTCGGCACACCTGTGCGCAGCACCGGTTTGCGGTGCCTTGCACCAAACTTCTGCGTCCGCCATTGGGCGTACGAATCAATCAAAGTAGCGTCATCACTGGAGAAATATAAAATGGGCATGATCTCGGAATTTAAAGATTTCGCAATGCGCGGCAATGTCGTCGACCTCGCTGTCGGCGTTATTATTGGCGGCGCGTTTGGCAAAATCGTTACAGCACTCGTCGACAAATTGATGATGCCCATTATTGGCCTGTTGACCGGTGGCGTTGATTTCGCGAAGAAAGTTTATGTCTTAAAAGACGCGGCAGTCGTTGACGGCAAAGAAATTCCGGCAGTGCTTTTTGGCTACGGCGAATTCATCAACACCATTATTCAGTTCACCATCATTGCGTTTTGTTTGTTCATGGTGATCAAAGTGATGAACACTTTGAAGAAAAAAGAAGAAGCCGCACCCGCCGCACCACCGGCACAAGAGGTACTACTGCGCGAAATACGCGACGCACTAACGAAGAAATAAGTCTCGCTGAGGCGATACGGCAAACAAGTCTCGCTGAGGCGACACGGCAAATAAGTCTCGCTGAGGCGACACGGCAAATAAGTCTCGCTGAGGCGACACGGCAAACAAATTCCAACTGGAATGTCTTAAAAATCAATTGGTCAATCGACCAATTGGTTTTGATCTCGCACGAACAACTCGGTATTGGCGCGAGGTTTTAGCCGCCGCCAATCGCCTGCACAATCTCGATTTGATCACCAGATTCGAGCATTGTTGACGCATGCGCACTGCGCGGCACGATCGCGCCATTACACTCGACCGCGACACGTTTCTCGGCATAGCCCAACGCAATCAAGAGCGTGCTAACGCAGGTTTGCGGGCTCAACGCGTGCGACGCGCCGTTTAAAAGGATTTGCATTGCTTGCACAGGATCAAAGTTGAAGCTGATTGTAACGTGAGAAAGCGCGCGGATAAGTCTCGCCGGAAGGCGACACGGCAATTAAGTCTCGCCGGAAGGCGACACGGAAATTAAGTCTCGCCGGAAGGCGACACGGAAATTAAGTCTCGCCGGAAGGCGACACGGCAATTAAGTCTCGCCGGAAGGCGACACGGAAATTAAGTCTCGCCGGAAGGCGACACGGCAATTGCGTCAAACGCCGAATTAGTCAAAGGCAAAGGAAACCTGCTGCGGCTCAATGCGCCCGGCCTCGTGAAAAATACGTTTAAATTCGGTGCGTGAAACGCTGACGTAGCGCTCGTTACCGCCGATTTCCACCTGCGCACCTTCAGTCAGCGCGTGCCCTTCATCATCAACGCGCACCACCATCGTCGCTTTGCGGCCGGTGTGGCAGATGGTTTTTAGCTCCACCATCGAATCACACCAAGCCAGCAAGTACTGGCTGCCTTCGAATAGTTCGCCGCGAAAATCCGTGCGCAATCCGTAAGCTAACACCGGAACATCAAGCTTATCGACGATATCCGTGAGCTGCCATACCTGCGCTTTTTTTAGAAACTGGGCTTCATCCACGAGCACACAGCTAATCGCCCCCAGCTCTTGAATGTTTGCCTGCACCACGGCGTGCAAGTCGTCAGCCACCGAAAACACCAGCGCATTGGATTTCAAACCGATACGCGATTGCACCACGCCAACGCCATGTCGATCATCCAGGCGTGGCGTCAAAATCAAAGTGCGCATGCCGCGCTCGTGATAGTTATGCGCACTTTGCAGCAGCATCGTAGTCTTCCCGGCATTCATCGCCGAGTAGTAAAAATAAAGTTTAGCCATTGCTGCGCACGAACGATTGGAGGCCAGGAAAGTTAATCCAATCGTCGTGATTTTGCGCGTCAATTATCTTGTATTGCGCTGCGCTTGAATCATGCTTTCACGCGCCATATCCTCCGCCTTATCGCGCTCTGCTTGCGTCATGCATATTGTGGTGAACAGGTTCGTCCCGGTGCGTCGGACGCGTTCGCAGGTTTTGTGGGTAAGTTTAGCGCCACCGCCTTCGGCGCGAACACGCAGTGACTCATAAGCATTTACGACGTCGATGGAATCCTTTTCGCTTAGGCTGTCGAAACTATCCAGCCCGACCAAACGCACTTTTAACAGCTCAATATCAGCTAGAAAGTTACGTTGATCGCGGGTAGTTCGTAGCCCAGCCGCTTGACTTTTCATGGCGTCAAGGCGCGAAGAAATCTCGCTAGGCGCAACTTGTTGGAAGGCAGCAGTCGCATCTGTTGTTGATGCGATCGAACTCATAGGAGCTAAAAGTGAGAGGACTACGGCAATAAAAAGTGTACGCATAACTTTGAATTCTCTAAATTGCACTGCGGGATTGAGCGCGTCGGTATTGTTACGAAATTCGTCGTAACTTGTAAAGGGGATTTTATCAGCTGAAAGTTCAGGGCCTTATTCGCAATACGCTTGGGTCGCAGCCAACATCAAATTATACGGCACTCTAGTAATTTCATTTCGCCAGCTGACTGCACGGTATTTGCTCCTGTCGGGTAAGCTCGGCGCCATGAAAAAAATCAATTATAAAAAAGACGCGCAAGCCGACGCCGCTTACCGTATTGCCAAGCGCCGGGTGCTCGAAGATATGTCCGGTCACACACCGCTTGATGCCCCTACACCATCTAAACGCGCAAAAAAATCCGAGCTCGACGCGCAAGCCGCACGGCACTACTCACCTTCGGCGCGCAATAAACGCGGGGTTTCTTTTGACGCACCACCGCGTGATCGCCACGGCATTACGCCGGATGCGAAGAAATACAAGTCTCGCGGCAGCGACACGGCAAACAAGTCTCGCGGCAGCGACACGGCAAACAAGTCTCGCGGCAGCGACACGGCAAACAACACTCGCCGCCAGCCACCGTTACTTGCGAATGACGCCGCATCGCTCGCGCTGCTCACGCCCAATTTGCACGCCGTCAAACGCGCCGCACCGCGCGCGCTTACTTCAATCCGCATCATTGGCGGCAGTTTACGCAACTCCAAAATTATCGTGCCCGACCAGCCGGGGGTGCGCCCAACGCCAGATCGTGTGCGGGAAACTTTGTTTAATTGGTTGATGCCACTACTACCCAACGCACGGGTGTTGGATTTATTTGCCGGCACCGGCGCACTTGGGATTGAAGCAATAAGCCGGGGTGCGGCGTTTGCCGAATTTGTTGAAAGCGATGGCGCGCTGTGTGCAAAGTTGACCGGCGAACTCAGCCGCTTAAAAATCCCAGAGCGCGCGCGTGTGACGCGTGCCGCCGTGCCAAGTTTGACAGCTCTGGCACACACGCCGGTTGATATTATTTTCCTAGATCCGCCGTTCACCAGTGATTTGTGGCTGAGCAGTCTTGCTGCAATTGCCAGCTCAGGCGTTTTAAAACCGGGCGGCGTGCTGTATCTGGAGGCGCCGGAATTGCTGTCGTTGCCGGGCGTGTGGCAGCCGATGAAACACAGCAAAGCCGGTGCGGTGCATTTTGCTTTGTATCGCTATGTTCCGCTCAGTAATTCATTAGCAACCGAACTATCAACTGAGGCGTAAGATGAAATCGTTCCCAGAATTTTTGTTTACCCGACTTTTTTTCCCGTGTCGCCTTACGGCGAGACTCATTACCTTGGCACTGTGCAGTGTTGCCGCGAACGCCAATGCGCAAGCACTTACTGGAATCAGTCAGCCCGAAGCGATTTTAGCCGAGCTTGTGCCAGATTGGATTTTTAACGACGGTTTGGAGTTTGCTCTACCCGCCACACTCATTCGCAGCAGCAGTTTAAAAATTCGCGACCCACATTTTTTTGCACCCGTGTTTCCACCGATCGTGTGCCCAGACTTTACCGACACCGATCTTGCCGGACAGGTCAATAGTTCGATCAATAACCAAATCAATCTGAGCTTGACGACCGACAGTGAACCGGACGGATTTTTGGATTCAAGCCCACTTTGGTTTTTTCAAAATGCGCTCAGCGGCCCGCAAATACGACGGCTTGACAACGCGGCGGGCCAGTGTACGGCACCGTTAGTCAGCACAACTTGCGCATATCCAACGGCAACGGTGGCTGATACCTACAGCGTTGTTAGCAGCGGCCCGGACAGCTGTTTTAGCCCAATTGCAGGCAGCACCGGTGGCTATACGCCAATCGTTGCGAGCGTGGCACCTCCGTGCTGGTTGGGCTCGGCGAAAGCGGCGGCAAATTTGAATTTCAACGGCGTTACCGTGCCGCTTTTTGGCGTGCGCACGGGCGGGGCGGTTGGCACTACAGAAGGCCCAATTGGGCGGGTGATGATGCGCGGTTTTCTGCGCGAAACCGATGCAAACGCGATTTTGTTGCCCGCGACTTTGCCGCTAGTCGGCGGTCGTCCGCTATCCGTTTTATTGAAAGGCGGCGCGGGTAGCTGTGCGGTAGGATCGGACAAGGACATGCTCGATGGCGTTGCTGGCTGGTGGTTTTACATGGAGCAAACCATTGGTGTTGTGGCGGTTACGCCTTGAGCTCAGGGTTAGCACCGTCTGATCACGCAAGCGCGCGCCTGCAGCGTGAGGAGCGTCTCAACACGCTCACCCACGGCTTAGGTGCATGCGCCGCAAGTATCGCTGCGGTGCTTTTGATTGCAGAAGCGGCACGCCGTGGCGGCAGTGCCCAGCTGATTGGCGCGGTTGCATTTGGGGTCTCCATGCTGCTGTTGTACGTCGCCTCAACGCTGTACCACGACACCCACAATGCAGTGCTAAAAGCGCGCTTTAAAGTGTTTGATCACTGCGCAATTTTTTTGCTCATTGCAGGCACCTACACGCCGTTTACACTGGTGGCACTCAAAGGTAGTAGCGGTGTTTGGCTATTGCCGACGATTTGGGCGCTGGCGGCGGCGGGCATCATTTTTAAATTGTTTTTCACCGGCCGATTCAAACTGATGTCAACGCTTATTTATCTGGCGATGGGTTGGCTGGTGGTGACCGTTATTGGCCCGATGTGGCGCGCGATTACGCCGGCCTGTGCGTTTTGGCTGGCGGCTGGCGGCTTCGCTTACACATTGGGTGCTGGTTTTTACATGGCAAAACAAATCCCTTACACGCACGCGATTTGGCACGCTTTCGTGTTGTTAGGAACGGGTTGCCACTACGTTGCCG
>JANNYO010000131.1:0-1404 GCA_031410115.1 Rhodanobacteraceae bacterium
CCAATCGCATGAATTTTTTCTTTCAACTCATGCTTCCGCTCGGCGCTCAACTGTTTGTGCCAATGCACGATCAGATGCTGATGCTCGGTCAGCTCGAAACCGGCCGATAACGCCACCTCCAGGGCCCGGCGGTCCCCGCAGTGGCCGAAAAAGGCATCGCAATCTGGGCCCAATTTGGCAAATTTATACTTCAAAATTTGAAACCAAATGCCACCGGCCGCGTTCACCAGCGCATGCTGCTCGGGCGTAAACATGCGAATGGTGTCGCCGTCGCTACACGAGCCGCCGGATAGATAAACGTCCTCAAATTTACGCATGTGCGAATAGCCAGCGATAAAACTGCCGCCGTCTTGTGCCCGGTAAAACGCACCAAAATGACGCGGGAAGTCCGGCGGCGCATGACCAAATTTCCGCTCAAAAACCTTGCGGATAAAAAAATCCGAGTCATCAATTTCCGTGATCGTTAAAAAAGCCCGAAGCGCTTCAGGCAAAGTATTAGGCATCGCGTTGCTCGCTTGGCGGTTACTGATCCGGGACAAGCTTAACTGCTTTGGGCAGTTAGCAAAATGTCGGCAAGTTGGTCAGGGTGGCACCAATCTTGCTGACACACAAATCTGGGTATCGCCCAAATTGAGGAATTTTTGGTCAAGTATTCGCCACCTGTGCAAAAAGCCGCCTGCACGAGATTTTGGTTCGGAAAGTAATCCTCAACCAAATAGCGATTCGTGTGGCCATACGGATAGGCAAAGAGTCGGCAGGAATTTCGCCGCAATCGTGCATCGATAAAGTCCTGGGCATCCGCAATCTGCGCAGTTGCATCTAAGATATTTTGCACAACATCAAATGCACCTTTCGCATTGGCGTGGTGCGCAACCTGATCCAAACTGACGTGTAAATCAGGCTTCGAAAAGCCTGGACACCCAGGCTTCTGACCAAATGACCAAAAAGCCTGGACACCCATGACCAAAAAGCCTGGACACCCAGGCTTCTGACCTAAGAAATCCAGCGGCCTTAAAACCGCTGGATTTTATTATTCTTCTATCAAACCTGCCCGAAATTCAATATAAAACAAATTAAACCGCAACACCCACAGCCGCAAGCGCGGCGAAAAAAGTAACCCAATGTCGTCCTAAATCTTGTTCAAAATCCGAGCAAAACCAATCCCAAACAGCGTGCGCTGGCTGATTTCTTTCGCTTTGTCGATTAACTCTTCCAATTCCCCCACCACACGCCAATAACCCGAACCTATGCCTTTAACCCGCGCCGTCCAGTGATTTTTGTCCAGATTAAGTTTGGTCAAAGCTTTCGGCTCCGTCGCCGCAATGTTGCCGCGCTTGCCTGCGTGCCATTCGCGCCCGGTGAAATCGACTAGCTCAATATAATCTGCCTCTGAAATACTGGGTA
>JANNYO010000132.1:0-6895 GCA_031410115.1 Rhodanobacteraceae bacterium
CACCTTCACCACTTATGCGACCGACGCGCGCGTGCAAGTTGAGTACACCACCGATGGCAATTTCTGCCGTGGTGAAGTGCGCAACAATGACTTTGCCCCGTCCGCCGTGGGCACCGCAGCACTGATCAATTCCTTCCCAGCTGGCTGTAATACCGCAGCGGTGTTCAGCACCACGCTGCCGACACCGGCAAGTTTGGTACGTGGTTTCCGCATTCGCGCGTTCTCAACCCTTACTGCACCGGCCAGTACGATCGACTGGATTCCAGGTACCTACATCGAAGTCAATATGCCGTTGCTAGCACCCGCAACCGGCGCACCGCCAAGCTATGTGGGTGGTACGGTGCCTAACGTATTGGCGAACGCAGGTTTCTATAATCCAGCCTGGAACAGTTTGGCGCACCGCGTGTTTCGCGCCGCTGCGGCAGCAAATACCGATCTATTGCCAACCGCTGAGCCGCCAAAAGTCGGCATCATTTTGCCCGAGCGCTATCGCTTGGGTAATTTAGTCTGGCTGGATAACGGTGCTGGCAATGCCACGCTGCGCAATAACGGCTTAGCCGACGTGAATGAGCCGGGCATCAATGGCGTCAACGTGCGTTTGTGCCGTGATACCGATGGCACCGCCGGCGCCTCTGCTGGTGATACCGTGGTTGGCAACATCGCGACTGCAACCTTGGGTGGCGAGTTGGGCAAATATCAGTTCAACGATTTGGCACCCGGTGCGAACTACTATTTGGCGATTACCGATGCGGCGAATCAAGTCGCATTGGCTGGCCGGCGCTCGACGTTGTTTGATGAGCTGCTTCCCAACACCGACAGCGACAATACCGACAACGGCATTGGCATCAATGGTGCGGGCTTAGTCACCGCCTGCGGTGCGGGTGCGACCGGTTCAATTGTGTCGGGCTTGGTTGCCTTGGGCCCAGTGAGTGCGGCGGCGGTACCGCCAGAACCGACGAATGAAGTGTTGCGTGTCGGCGGTGTGGATGACGACGCAGATGCGCTGTTTTTTGACCCAGCCTCAAATTTCAGCGTCGACTTTGGCTTTATTGAGCAAACCGACTTGGGTGATTTGCCAGACACCGGTGCCGGCGTCGGCGTCGGTAACTACGAAACTTTGCTCGCCAATAATGGTGCGGTGCACCCGATTTTGAACGCCACGCGCCTAGGTGCGACGGTAGATGCTGAATTGAACGGTCAACCGAACGCGACTGCCGATTTGGATGACACCACCGGCACGCCAGACGATGAAGACGGCGTAGCGGTTGCCGATTTGACCCAGTTTGAAACCATCGCAGCTCCTGTGGTTGTCAGCTACAACGCTTTCAATGCCAGCCGAATTTGTGGCTTTATTGATTACGACAACAACGGCAGTTTTGCCGGTGTTGAAGTTGCACAAGCCGATGTCGCGGCAGGCGCGGGTAACGTGACTTTGAACTTTGGACCCGTACCTGCGGCGAGTGCGGGCAATCGCTACGCGCGCTTGCGCATTAGCTCAGGTGCGACCGCATGTTCCGCAACAGGTTCGGCGGTCGATGGTGAAGTTGAAGATTATGTCGTGCAGGTATTTAACGCGGCTGACTTTGGCGACTTACCTGACGCCGCAGTGGGCACCAGCGCTGGTAACTACAACACCACCCGCTTAGACAATGGTGCAGGCCACGTGCTGCGCGCTGGTTTGCGCATGGGTGCCTGTAATGACGCGGAAACCAACGGTCAACCGATACTCAGCGCCACCGGTGATGACACCGGTGCGGGCGTGATCACCCAGGGAACTTGTGCGGTTGCTAACGATGACGAAGATGGTATCAACGTCGCTGATTTGGTTACTAACGTTGGAAATCCGGCAGTGGTGCGCGTAACCGCCACCAATACCGTTGGCGTGGCCGCGCAAATTTGCGGCTTCTATGACTTTAATGCCGATGGCGATTTCGCCGATGCCGGTGAAAGCGCAGCGGCTGTGCCAGTGCCAACCGGCAGCAATAGTGTGGTGTTCAACGTCAGCTTTGGTACGGTGCCGGTGACGGCAGCAGCGAGCAGCTATGCGCGCTTCCGTTTGTCTTCAACGATTGCGGCCTGCTCACCTGTGGGTTTGTTGACCGATGGTGAAGTCGAAGATTATGTCGCCGGTTTGAACATCAATGATCGCGGCGATTTGCCCGATACCGGTGTGGGTGTAGGTGCGGGTAATTACCGCACCACAATTGCTGACGGCGGTCCATTCCACCCAATCGTTGCGGGCCTATTTTTGGGCGCAGCAAACGACGGTGAACTTGACGGGCAGCCTAATGCGACCGCGACTGGCGATGACATCGCGGTGCTGGATGACGAAGACGGCGTCGATATCAACACGCTGAACTTTATTGTTGGTCAGCCGCGCAATGTCGCGGTACTGGCAACCAACACCACGGGCACGGCGGCACGCCTGTGTGGATTTGTTGACTTTAATGGTGATGGGCAGTTTGTTGCTGGTGCGGAAACCGCGTCGGTGACGGTGCCGACCGGCAGTAACAACGTGCTGTTTAATTTGGCCTACACCAAGCCGCTGGCTTCGCCATCGGGCAATACCTACGCACGTTTCCGAATCAGCACCGATACTGCAGGCGCGTGCGCGGACAGTGGTGCAGCAAGTAACGGTGAAGTCGAAGATTATTCAGCGACGCTGTTCCGCATTGATCTGGGCGACTTGCCAGACACGGCGGCTGGTACAGCTGTTGGAAACTACAACACCTTAGTGTCGGACAATGGAGCACAGCACGAAATCAAGCCCGGTATCTTCTTGGGCGCATCGGTCGACAATGAGGCGGACGGTCAACCGAATGCCACCGCCGACGGCGATGACACCACCGGTACCCCGGACGACGAAGATGGCATTACGGTTAGTGATCTAACTTTAAGTGTCGGTAGTGCCGCAACGATCCGCGCAACGGCGACCAATATCTTCGGCGTGCCTGCACAAATCTGCGGATTTGTTGATTTCAACGCCGACGGTGACTTCTTAGATGCCGGTGAAAGCGCGCCTGCAGTGCCAGTGCCAAACGGCAGCACGAACGTCGTGTTCCCGCTCAGCTTTGGTATCGTGGCGCCAACTGCGGCAACGACAAGCTACGCGCGGTTCCGTATCTCAAGCACGATTGCGCCGTGTACGGCAGTGGGTTCGTTGGTCGGTGGTGAAGTCGAAGACTACCGCGTGACGATCTTTAACTCTGATCGCGGCGATTTGCCCGACACCGGCCCAGGCTTTGGCCCCGGCAATTACCGCACGACGCTCGCAGATGGCGGCCCCACACATCTAATTGTGGCGGGTTTACGCATGGGCTTGCTCAACGACGGCGACGTGGATGGTCAGCCAAACACCAGCGCCACGGGCGATGATGTGGTGGTTTCAGATGATGAAGATGGCGTGGACCTCAATGACTTGAACTTCTTTGTCGGTCAACCGCGCAATGTGCCGGTGATTGCCACCAACACCACCGGAACGGCTGCGACCATTTGCGGTTTTGTTGACTTCAACCTAGATGGTCAGTTCGTCGGCGGCGCTGAAATTCAGCAAGTTGCCGTGCCAACAGGCAGTACCAACAGCGTCTTCAACTTGGCTTACACCAAGCCTTTGAATTCACCCGCTGGTGGCACATATGCACGCTTCCGCATTAGCACCGACACCACTCCGTGCGCGGATGGCGGCGTGGCGACGAATGGTGAAGTTGAAGATTATTCCGCGACACTGTTCCGCTATGACTTGGGTGATTTGCCTGACACCGCTGCGGGCACGGGCGTAGGTAACTACAACACCTTGATCATCGATGGCGGCGCACAGCACGAAATCAAACCCAACATCTTCTTGGGTGCGTCGGTGGACAATGAAGCGAACGGTCAGCCCAATGTCACCGCTGATGGCGATGACACTTCCGGCACCCCGGACGATGAAGATGGCATCAACGTGGCTGACCTGACTTTAAGTGTTGGTGCGACCGCGATCATCCGTGCAACGGCCACCAATAATTTTGGTGTACCTGCGCAAGTGTGTGGTTTCGTTGACTTCAATGCTGACGGTGATTTCTTAGATGCCGGTGAAAGCGCAGCGGCTGTTGCGGTGCCGAATGGCAGCACGAATGTCGTGTTCCCGATGAACTTTGGCGTCGTGGCACCGACAAGTGCAACTAGCAGCTACGCACGCTTCCGTTTGTCCACCACGATTGCGCCGTGTACTGCGGTGGCGACACTTGTGGGCGGCGAAGTGGAAGATTACCGCGTGACGATCAACAACAATGATCGCGGTGATTTACCCGATACCGGCGCAGGCGTGGGTGTCGGCAATTACCGCACCTTGATCGCTGATGGCGGTCCATCGCATCCAATTGTGATTGGTCTGCGCATGGGCGCGTTAAACGACGGCGAAGGCGATGGGCAGCCAAATGTCAGCGCCGATGGCGATGACGTGGCGGTTTTAGACGATGAAGACGGCGTTGATGTAAGCACGCTGCAATTCATTGTCGGACAGCCTAAAGCGGTGAATGTGACTGCAACCAACAGCACCACTTTGCCTGCTCGAATCTGCGCGTTCATTGATTTCAACCGCGATGGCAGCTTCACCGCTGGCCCTGAAGTGCAAGAGATTGCAGTGCCAGTTGGTAGTAATAATGTCGTCTTCCCACTCAACTTTACCAAGCCGCTGAGTTCGCCTTCGGGCAATACCTATGCGCGCTTCCGCTTGAGTACCGATATCACCGGTGCCTGTGCGGATGGTGGCGTGGCTAGCAACGGCGAAGTGGAAGACTATGTGGTTGGCCTGCGCCGCATTGACTTAGGTGATTTGCCCGATACCAGCGCTGGAATTGGCGTGGGTAACTACAGCACCTTGGTCGCAAACCTTGGCGCACAGCATGACATCGTGCCAGGCTTATTCATGGGTGCAACGGTGGATAACGAAGCAGATGGTCAGCCGAATGCAACCGCATTGGGTGATGACGCGACCGGTACACCGGATGACGAAGATGGCGTAACTGTTGCAGATTTGACCAACATTCAAGCGTTGGCAGCGACACCCGTGCGCGTTTTGGCGACCAACACCACGGCGGCGGCAGCGAAAATTTGCGGCTTTGTCGACTTCAACGCCGACGGTGATTTCTTGGATGCAGGCGAAGCTGCCACCCAAGCGGTACCCGTGGCTAGCAACAATGTCAGCTTCACACTGAGTTTCGGCGCGGTATTGCCGAGCGGCCCACGCACATCTTATGCGCGCTTCCGGCTGAGTACCTCAACGGCGGCTTGTAGCTCTGACGGCGCATTGCTCGATGGCGAAGTGGAAGACTATGCGGTCAGCTTCCAAGACTACGACTTCGGCGATTTGCCAGACGGCGCGGCGGGAACAGGTGTGGGCAACTATCAAACGCTGTTTGCTGACGGCGGTGCCGCACACGGCTTGATTGCCGGTTTGCGCATCGGTGTTGCGGAAGATGCAGAACTGGTTGGTCAGCCAAATGTGGCGGCGACCGGCGATGACAATGTCGGCACGCCAGACGATGAAGATGGCGTCACCGTGCGTCCGCAGTATTTCGCCGGTAGCCCAAGCACGACGCCAGCGATTGTCACCAACAGCACCGGACGTGCAGCCACCTTGTGCGGCTTTATCGACTGGAACGGTGATGGCGATTTTGGCGATTTGAATGAAGCGGCAAGTTTGCCGGTACCAACGGGAAGCACCAATGCCTCGTTCTTACTGAACTTCGGCGTCGTGCCGGTGGGTGGTGCAGGTTCGACCTATGGCCGCTTCCGCGTATCGACGGTTCCAGGTTGCAGCGCAACGGGTGTCGTGGCGGATGGCGAAGTGGAAGACTATGCAATCAGCGTGGGTATTGGTGCGATGAGCCTGGGCAATTTAGTCTGGGAAGACCTCAACAATAACGGCGTGGTCAATGCCGGTGAGCCGGGCATCGGCGGCGTACCGGTGAACTTGTTTATTGATGCCGACAACAACGGCGTGCCTGACGGTGCCGCGATCCAAACGCAAAACACCAGCACTGCGGGCACCATCGGCACGTATCTGTTTAGCAACCTGCGGCCGAACACCTACATTGTCGAAATCACGCCACCGGTGCAATACACCGTATCGACCGGCACCGGACGGCGTTACTTGCCGGTCGGCCCGTATGAGCCAGCGGCTGATCCAGACAACGACATCAACAACGACGACAACGGCACGATCAACGCGGTGGTGAACTATCGTTCTTTGCCGGTAACGTTGGTGGCAAAAAGCGAGCCGATAGATGATGGCGACACGGACTTTGATTCGAACCTAAGCGTGGATTTTGGTTTGCTGACTAACTTCGATTTGGCATTGCGTAAAACATTAGCCGTCGGTCAATCGGTGAATGTCACGAGCGGTGCAAATGTACGCTTCACCATCACCGTGTTTAACCAAGGCTCGATTGCCGCGACCAACATCGAAGTGACCGACTCTATTCCAACGGGTATGGCACTAAACGATGCGGCGTGGACGGTGTTTGGTGCAAACCAAGCCAAGCGCACGATTGCAGGCCCCTTAGCACCGGGTGCAAGCACGCAAGTGGACATCACGCTGCGCATTACCGGCGTTGCTGGCAGGTATCGTAATTCGGCAGAAATCTCGCAAGCGTTTGACGGTGCAGGTGGTCCACGGGTGGATAAAGACTCTGACCCAGACATCAATCCAAACAACGATGGCACGCCGATTGATGATGAAACCGGCAACGGTGGCAACGACGAAGATGATGCCGACTATGCCGATGTTGTCATTCCAGTGATCAATATCGAGGTGCCGATGTTGAGCCCAATCGCACTGATGCTGTTGATGTTGGGCATGGTGTGGATGAGCCGTCGGCGCATTGCCGGCTAGTCTGTAGATTTAAAATGTAGC
>JANNYO010000133.1:0-12866 GCA_031410115.1 Rhodanobacteraceae bacterium
CGCCGAACGTGTCGAGCAACACCGCGTAGGTGATGAACTCATGTTTGCCTAACACTTGGTCGACGTAAAAACTTTCGCCACTCGCGGCGCGCCAGATTTTCAAGTTGGCATCGCGCACTGCGACGCCACTGCGTGCGGTAATCGCTTTGCGCTGCGCATCGCTCAAGCTTAACGCCGCGCTGGTCCAGACAGCGCCCGGCAGCATCGCGTTTTGCGCCTGTTCGACGTTGAAATACACCGTGGCATAACCGGCTGAGGCATATAGCGCGGTGCTGACACACAGTAGGGCGTGTGCTGCGACGAGAGAACTATTTTTGCTGCGCATCACGTTGTTTTGGTTTGGCTAGAGCGCTAGTTTTACAGGTCACACGATAAATGTAAATGCGAGTGGTTCGCAATTGTATTATCGGTCAGCTGTCAGACGTATTGGCGGTTTGCTCGCGCTGCTAGCGCACGGCGACCCGCACGCGTCGCTCGGCGCGCCCGCCTAAATCATCGACGACACTCAATAAAATTTCATGCGCAACTTTGGGTGTGTAGCGCAGCCCCACACCTGGCGTGCTGGTGCCGGCGAAACTGCCGTCGGCGAACCAATATAGCCGAGTAACACCGGCGGCGGCGCTGGCGCGGAAAACTAGGCTCGGCGTTTTCAGCTCGCTCGGACTTAAGCGATAGCTGACGTTGTTTAGGGGCGCGGTAATTTTTGGCGCTTCTGCCTGCACGGCGGAACAATTCGGTGCAGTTTTTAGCTGCAATCCGGCGGCGCTGAAACTTTGCGCAATTTCGCTCGGCCAAAATTCACGCACTTTGGTGCGCAAATTCGCTGGTATTTCCGGACTTTGCCCCGGAGTACGCAGCCCCAGCGTTTGGCGATCCGGCGTCTGCACACCCGGTGTTTGTATACATACGGGCGCACCCGTTTTCACGTCAATGTAAATCCGCCGATGCACATCCGATACTCGAATGGGCGATACGCCGGGAATGAACCAGGTTTTACTGCGCACTGGGCATTCTGCATTTGGTAGATCGCCGCTGGCAGCGCACACGTCAAGTTCAATCACGTTTAAATCGCCGACGGCGTCGGGATTTAATTGCAGCCGTTTGCTGGCAAACAAGTCATTCGCGATGCCAAAAAACAGCGGTGACGCCGCAAGCCCGCCGACCAACGCCGGATTGCCTGCGCCGTCAAAATTGCCGACCCAAACGACCAAAACATATTGACCCATCACCCCGGCCGACCACGCATCGCGAAAGCCCCAGGACGTGCCGGTTTTCCAGGCAACCGGAAAATTGTCAGCGCGATTTGCCGCGTGCGGACGCGGATTGGTGTAGAGCATTTGGCGTGTAATAAACGCGGCCTCGGCGCTGATGAGCGCTTTGCCGGTGCTGGTGGCGTCGCTTTGTAAATAGCGCAAAGGCCGAAGCCGGCCGTCGTTTGCAATCATCGCGTACAAACCGGCAAGTTCCGCCGGGCTGACCTCACCGCCGCCTAGGGCCAGCGCTAGACCATAGTGCGCTTCTGAGGCTAAATTGCGCACGCCCGCATCGCGCAATAGTCGGTACAGCCCGCCGTTCGTAAGCTTGGCGGCAACCCGCACAGCGGGTACGTTGCGGCTGCGTACCAAGGCTTCGGTTACGCTGATCGGCCCGCGAAAACGGCCATCAAAATTTTCCGGCGCGAAACTGCTAAAGCTGGTCGCAACGTCGGCCAAAATCGACTTTGGATGCAATAAACCTTGATCCATTGCAAGCGCATAGATCAGCGGTTTGAGGGTCGAGCCGGGCGAGCGCTGCGCTTGCGTGCCATCGACCTGACCCAGGATGGCTAGGTTGTTGAAATCCGCTGAGCCCAAGAGCGCTTTGACCGCCATATCACGGCGATCCACCAGCAAAATCGCGGCGTTTTCAATGCCGTGCGCGCGCTGGGTGCGCAGATAACTTTGCAGCTGGCGCTCGACAACGCGTTGCAGGGTTAAATCAATCGTGCTGCGCACCGGATCGGTAGGTTGAGTTGCTTGGTGCAGGCGGCTGAGTTGGATCGCAAGGCGCGTCGCGTGCGGCGCGTACTGCGGATGAAAGCGCCCGATACTAAGCGGTACTTGAAATAGCGGTACTTGCGAGGCCTGCGTATTTTTAGTGCGGGTATTTTGTTGCCAAAGCAAATACAGCGCGTCACGCGCATCGTTAAGTTCCTTGCTAAGTTGAGCGTCACCTTTGGCCATTACATTCGGTCGTTTCGGCCCGCGATGCGCCGGGCGCTGCGGCAGAACGGCGAGTGTTAGTGCCTCGGGCAAACTCAAATTTGCTACAGGCTTGTCAAAATAAATCAGGCTCGCCGCGGCCGCACCTTCAATGTTGCCGCCGTAAGGTGCCAGATTCAGATAGGCCTCAAGCAAATCAGCTTTGGAATAGCTGGCCTCTAGTTTCAGCGCGTAGCCAATTTGCCGCAATTTGCCCCAAATTGTGCGCGTGCGCAGGCCGTACTTGAGGCGCGCAAGCTGCATGGTTAAGGTCGACGCGCCTTGGGTGCGGCCACCGCCGTAGCTGGAAAACGCTGCGAGCACCAGTCGATACGGATTGACGCCGGGATGGTAGTAAAACCAGCGATCTTCTTTTAGTAGCGTTGCTTGCACCAAATTGGGGGCGAAGCTCGCTAAAGGTTGCCAGAGCCGATAGCGATCATCTGACGCCAGCGTAAGCTGCATCAGCACACCCTGATCGCTCAGCACCGCGCGCGAAAGCGGCACGCCGGCGTAGAGTTTTGGATGCGGCAGGTGGCGATAAATGACCAGCGCGAGCGCAATGCTCAAGCTGATCAATAACAATCGGCGCCAGCGGGATTTGCGGTTGGGGTGAGTTGCGGAGAATTTTGTCAGAGCCACGTGCGCGTCTTCGTTTGTTCGCGGCAATTTACAGCCAATTGTCGAGCCGAAGTTCGGGTATGCAAATGTTGGTGTCCAGTAAAATCATTCGTGGCACCAGATCAGAGCCAGCTCATATCCACTGGACGCGGAGTGTCATTTACACGAACGTCCTGAAGCGCGGAGGTTAAATCAAGCGGCTCCAGGGTAGCAAAAAACTCATTCCATTTGCCGCGCCGGGTGTTGATGAATAAACCGCCATCACGCTGCTCAATTACGACATCTCCAAGCGGCAATTCAAACGCTTTCGGAATTCTTACCGCCTGCGAATTTCCAGCGCGAAAAATACGCGTGGCAATAGGGCTCTGCTTTTCCGGTTTCGCCGCAGTTGCCACGCCCTGGCCTGGCGATGCGAGCTGGCGCACAACTGTTTGGCACAAATCAATCTTTTTTGCAGTTCGCATGAAAAGCTCCTTCGACGTTGGATTGCCGGCGTGATGACAAAATGTTATCACTTTTACACTCTGGTCACGGGCGCGAGCTGGCAAAGAGGCCGTGTTGCCTAAGGGTTGTTCGACTGGAACAAAACATCACCACCACCGCCGCAGCAAACGCGCTTTCTCGAAGCGATTTTCAGTGCCGTTAAACATTCGGCGTAGATTGCTATGGTGCATGCCTGCAACGAGTAACAGCATCGCTGCAGCGTAGGCCAAGCCTGGCAATTCTAGTGGTGTGATCAGGAAAATACCCAGCAACGCCGTCAGTGCGGCAAGCACCGTGCTTGCGCCGACGTATCCGGTCAGCAGCAGGCACAGCAGCCATATTGCGATGGCCGCTAATGCTGTCAAAGGCACGAGCACCAGCATCGCACCAAATGCGGTACCGGCACCTTTGCCGCCCCGAAAGCCAAAAAAAACCGGCAAGCAGTGCCCGATTACAGCGCACAACGCACAGGCAAACGCCGCGCCGCTGGGTTCTGGTGTCGCTGCTAATTTTGCAATCACGAGCGCTGCTATCGCGCCTTTACTGAGATCAATCAGCACCGTTGCCGCAGCAAAAGCTTTGCCCTGCGTGCGCAGCGCGTTGGTCGCACCGGCGTTACCGCTGCCGAGCGTGCGGATATCCACGCCACGTAGCCGGCCCAAAAGCAGGCTGCCTGACACCGATCCGACGAGATAGCTCAAAAGCAGCGCAAGGCTAAACATCTGTATGGTCGGTTACGGTTTTTTGTGGCAACGGTAGCGTGCGCTGCACGCCCAAAACTAAGGCTCCGGGCCCGGCATGCGCGCCGATGCCACTGCCAGCGTCGACGAAGTGGCAGGCATTGATCTGATGACGCGAAGACAAATTTACAGCGCGCGTAAGGGCTGCGCCGCCGATGGGTGCATCGCAATGGCCGACAATCACGGTCAACGGCGCATCCGCTGCGACACGCGCTAAAGCCCAGCGGGCAAAGCGCTCCGCCAAGGCGTGTTTGCCAAACAGCACGCCGCGCGGCACGATTTTTCCGGCAGGGTTGTTTGAAATAATCAGGCTTAAACGCAGCAGGCGGGTGATCGGCACGACCCAATTTGGCAGCCGCCCACCGCGTGCGCCAAAGCGGGCGTCGGTGATCAGCGCAAACGTGTGTGTGCGTGGCCGCATCGCCTGCGCCCGCTCAATGATTGCGCGGCTATCAAGCCCCGCACGCGCAGCCTCGGCGGCGTCCAAAACCAGCAGTGCTTCCCCGGGTGCGGCGTTGAGTGTGTCAAATACCATCGCTTTGCTATCGCCGCCAAAGCGCGCTGCGGCACACGCCGACTGATAGGTGCCGCTCAAACCAGATGAAACATTCAAACAGACAATTTCTGCATGTGAGCTTGCTAACTGATCAAACAAACGCCGAAACTCGCCCCCTGGCGGCTGCGAGGTGCGCGCCGGGTTTGGATCAACGCGTAAACGTTGATAAAACTGTGCCGGAGTCAAAGTGATGCGATCAATAAATTCTTCGCGCCCAAAATTAATCCGTACCGGCACGGTGTGAATAAACAGCCGCTCAATCTCGCTGTGCGGCAAATCGGCGGCGCTATCACAGACAATCGCCACGCGCGCCGGATTGCGTTTAGCGCGTATCTGCGCGTGCATATCGTCGGCTTTGCGTTGGCTGACTTTGGCAAACTGTGCCGCAAGCTCAAATAGGGCGGCGGGGTTGTCGGTGTGGGCATGTAAGTGCGCGCGTTCAGTTCCACCGGCGAGCACTAAGGAGTCATGTTCGAATTCGACCAATGCGTCGCGCAGTTCGTCGATTGATACGGTTTCAAGCAGGCATTCGCTGCAATAGCGATAAGGGCTATCGCAGCTGGCGTGGTCCGCCGCGAGACTTTCGCTTCCGTGTCGCCTTCCGGCGAGACTCTCGCTTCCGTGTCGCCTTCCGGCGAGACTTTCGCTTCCGTGTCGCCTTCCGGCGAGACTCATGGCGCTGGCGAAATTCGAATGATTTTGGTCGGTGTTGCTGTGATCTTTTAATGCGCGACGCCCGTGCTCTACAAACCGCTGCACACCTTCTAAAAAACTGACGAAACCGCTGCCGCCGGCGTCGACGACACCGTGCTCAGCCAACACCGCAAGCTGTGTAGGCGTGCGGGCGAGCGCTCGCTGCGCTGCGCGTAGTCCATGCCCAAAAAATACCCCGAGGGCAATTTTATTTTTACTGGCGCCCAAATTTTTTTCTTTGGCGCCGCCTTCCGCAAGAGCCCCGCCTTCCGCCAGAGCCTCGGCAAAATCGCTAATGACGCTTAAAACAGTGCCTTCTCGCGGCTTCGCCAATGCGCGCCGCGCGCCCAAAGCCGCGTGCGTGACCGCATCGGAAAGTGCACTCAGGCTCAAACGCGTTTGACCTTTCAGCGCCCCCGCTAAGCTATAAAAAAACTGCGCAAATATGGCACCAGAATTGCCACGCGCGCCGTCAATCGCCGACATCGCAGCATGGTGCAGTACCGCATCCGCATCCTGACCCCGCGCGGCGACCGCACTTTCCATCACAGCGGTAAAAGTGAACGCTAAATTCGTGCCGGTATCGCCATCGGCAACCGGAAAGACGTTGATGCGATTGAGCTCATCGCGCTTGGCAATCACCGCGTGGCTGCCGGCAATCAGTGCTGCGCGCAAAAATGAACCGCCCAATATGTGCGTGGCATCCCTCACGCAACGGTTTGCCCGGTTTCAAATGCTATACGGGCATAAATCGTCGCTAAGCTGAGCGGCATTTCCGGGCAGCTCAATGCAATTTCGCCCTCGTCTACAATGCTCTCGAACCGCCAAAAAGCGCCTGCTCGGGTGTAGACATCAACCCGCCGTTCCGATTGCGATACCAAAAGATAGTTCTGCAATTCCGCAACGCGTTGATAGTTGTGCATTTTTTCGCCGCGATCAATGGCCGCTGTCGAGTCGCTCAAAACCTCAATAATCAAACACGGCTGGGTTTCGTAGTTTTTTTCAAAATTTGGGGCGCAGGCGACCATTAAATCCGGGTAGTAATAAAGCTGGTTGGCTTTGAATTTGACGTCTGCGAATGAAACGCGACAGTGATTCCCAGCGTTGGCGTGCAGCGCTGCGAAAATATTGCCGGAAATTTGATTGTGCCGAATGGAAGTTCCCGCCATGGCAAACACCTGGCCACTGGCGTATTCACTCTTCTCCGTTGCGGTCGCCTCGGCGCTCAGATAGTCGAATTCGCTCACGTGGGGGGGGGTCAGTGCGCTCTGCATGCTGGCATCCTCAATGAAAATTTGATGTTCAATGTGCAAGTCTACAGTCAGCGCCACGCCCGCACATCTTTTTAGCCGATGCCGGTTAATGCCCGCCAAGCGGCTGTTGCTCGCTGCGGTTTCCGGGCAATATCGGTGGCTGCACGCGCATGGCTATTGCCGTTTCGTTCCCTTTTTGGAATTATTTTTGATAATGACTGCAATTGAATTTGAATCACAGCTGCAACAGCGCATTGGTCAAGTGGTTTTTGGCGCAAACGCCCTGGTGCGTAACTTAAGTGTGGCGCTGATTGCAGGTGGCCACGTGCTGTTGGAAGGTGTGCCCGGTGTGGGTAAAACGCTGTTGGCGAAAACCTTGGCGCAGGCGCTGGGCGGACATTTTCGTCGGGTGCAGTGCACGGCTGATTTAATGCCCTCGGATATCACCGGAATTCATGTCTATCGTCAAAACAAAGGCGAGTTTGAGCTATTGCCGGGGCCGATTTTTGGCAACGTGGTGTTGGTGGATGAAATCAATCGCACTGGGCCAAAAACGCAGTCGGCGCTGTTGGAAGCAATGGAAGAACGCCAAGTCAGTATTGATCGTAAGCGCTACAGTTTGCCGGATGATTTTTTTCTGATCGCGTCGCAAAATCCGCACGAGTTTGAGGGCACGTATCCACTGCCCGAATCGAAGCTGGATCGGTTTTTAATGAAGCTTGACGTGCCCTATCCAGAGGCTGCGGTTGAGGCGCAAATTTTGCGCACTTACGATCAGCCGATGGGCGGGCATAGCAGTCTCGCCGACCAGGCGACACGGCAAAGCAGTCTCGCCGACCAGGCGACACGGCAAAGTAGTCTCGCCGACCAGGCGACACGGCAAATGATCGGCGCGCTGGGTAGTCGCCTCGTTACGCCGCTAGATTCCGGCGCATTGGCGGGGGCGCGCACAAATGTTAAGGCTGTTCAGGTGTCGGATGCGGTGTATGACTACGCCGTGCGTTTGGCCCGCGCTAGCCGCGAGGATGCGCGCGTAGCATTAGGCTTGTCGACACGCGGGTCGCTGGCATTGATGCGCTGCGCACGCGTGTTAGCGGCGTTGAATGCGCGGCAGTTCGTCTTGCCCGATGATTTAAAGGCGCTGCTCGCGCAAGTTTTAGGGCACCGATTGGTGCTTAAACCGGAGGCGAGTTTGGACGGCGCGAGTGCCGATCAAGTCGTTGCCGATTTATTGAACCAAGTGTCTGCACCGCGTGGTGCAAACCAAACTGCGGCGCAGGACGCAATGGCTCAGGGCGTCGGCAGTTGAGTTTTACCGCCCGCTTTTTATGGCTCGCCGCACTCGTAGCGGTTGCCGCCGCAGTTGGCATTTGGGTCGGCGGCAGTTTGGCGCGGGCCTGGTTACTGCCGGCGCTGCTATTGGTGGCGCTGCTGGCGTTGGAACAGCTGTTGACCCGCAGCTATCAAATTAAATTGTTGCGCACCGCGCCGGCAAGCGTTGAACTCGGGCGTGATTTGACGATGCACTACCGCTTAAATGCTACGCCTGCGCGTGCGCTAAAGTTGGATTTAGCAGAAACAATGCCCGATGCATTGGCCGGTCATGATTGGCAGCAGGACTATGCGCTGGGTGCAGCGCAGAGCCTGGATTTTGGCGTGCGCCGACAAACGCTAGAACTGGCGAGTTTGTCGTTTGATACCGTAAAAGCCCGCGTGCTCGGTGTTTTTGGCCTGTGTTGGTGGACGCGTGCGCTATCTGCGCCCTTGCAGGTTCGGGTGTTGCCACAGAGTTTGACGGCAGCCGAGCGGCGTCAATTTACCCGCGAATACGGCGAAAGTTCGCAGCGCAAAAGTGGCCAGGGTTTGGAGCTGCTGACGCTGCGCAACTACCAACCTGGCGATGCGCCGCGCGCGATTGATTGGAAAGCCAGCGCAAAATCTTTAGCGAGTGTGTCGGGCGTCGCTAGCGTCGATACCGACGCGCTGAAAGTGCGGGTGATGAGTCAAGATCAAAATTTAGAGCTGACCATTTTGCTCGACGTGGGTCGGCGCAGCCGCTTAGCAGTAGGCAATATGCGCAAATTCGATCACGTGATTAATATTGCCTCGCGTCTGGCCCAAGCCAGTTTGACAGCGGGCGATACGCTGCATTTCCTCGCCTATTCAGATCAGCCAGTGGCGGAGCTTTACAACTTGCGCGGCAATGCTGGGATCCGGCGTTTGCATCACGTGTTGAGTCAATTGCGCCAGCGCGGTGAAGAATCTGATCCAATCAAGGCCGCCGGTATGCTGCTGCGCCGCCTACCCAGGCGCACGCTGCTGGTTTGTTTAAGTGACACCGACAGCCCGCCTGCGTTAGAAAAATTACTGCGTGCCTTGGCACTTTTGGGGCGTAAACATTTGCCGATGGTGGCATGCCTTGAGGATCCGCAGTTGGCAGCAATAGCGGCGCAACCAGAGTTTCCCGGCGTGGCCGCGTGGCGCGCACCTGCGCAAAAGCTTGCCGCCGCCGAACTAATCGCTGCGGAACGTAGCGCCCGGGATCGTTTGCGCGCACACGGTGCGGTCGTGGTCAACGCGGTGCCAGAACGCATCGATGCGGCGATTTTGGGCGCGTATGTCGGTTTGCGTAAACGGCGTGCGGTATGAATCAGGTCGGCATGATTTCAGCAGTCGCTGCCTATTTTAGCGCGCTAGTACCGTCAACCAATCGGCGCGAGCTCAATGCGCTACTGTGCTCGGCGCTATGTTTTTTCTTCGTGCTGACCAGTTATTACATTATTCGGCCGATTCGCGATCAATTCGCCGCCGCTGCTGGCGGCAGCCAAGCGTTGCCCATGCTGTTCACTTGGGTGTTCGGCGCCATGCTGGTGCTAACGCCGCTCTACGGCCTAATGGTGTCGAAATTTTCGCGCCGTATTTTCGTGCCGGCAACCTATGTTTTTTTCGTTGCCTGCCTTATTGCGATGGGGCCGCTGTTTCGCTACACCGGTGATTTGAACCTCAACGCGAAAATATTTTTTATCTGGGTCAGCGTTTTTAACCTGTTTGTGGTCAGCGTTTTTTGGAGCTGCATGTCGGATGTGTTTGACTCCGATCAGGCGAAGCGTATGTATGGTGCAATCGCCGTTGGCGGCACGATTGGCGCATTTTTCGGACCGTTTTTTACCACGATGCTGGTTGCCCGGATCGGCCTTGAAGGCTTGTATTTAACCTCGGCCGGAATGCTAAGCGCGGCGCTGATCTGCCTGATCGTGCTTTTTACCCAGGCAAAAGCGACCGACACGGCACAGGCAAGTAAAGATCAGCAGGCCATTGGTGGCAGCGTTTGGGAAGGCATTCAAACCACCTTGTCGCATCCTTTGATGCGCCGCATGGTGCTTTTAATGCTCTGTGGTGATGGGGTCGCGACTATTTTGTATTCCAAACTTTCTGACTATGCCAAAGAAACCATTGCTGGTGCCGAGGCGCAGGCGGCTTTTTTTGCATCCATTGATGCCTGGACCAATGGCATCCCATTGCTGCTGCAAGTGCTGTTGGTGCCGTGGATGCTGAAAAAATTTGGTGCCGGCCGCACCATGGCGCTGCCGAATATCTTGGTCGCGGCGGCGCTCATATCATTTGCTATTCTGATTGACCCGTCGGTAATTGCGGTGGCGATGGTGATGACGCGTGGCGGCACCTATGGCATTTTGATTCCGGCGAAGGAATCACTATTCACACGCGTGGATCGCAGCCTGCGCTTTAAGGCGAAAGGCTTTCTCGACACTTTCGTCTGGCGCGGTGGTGACTTACTCGTCGTGAACGTTGTGGCATTTGCCACCGCGCAAGGCGCCGGGCTTGCCAGTTTTTGCTGGCTGGCAGCGCTCAGTGCGCTGACCGCAGTGGGCTTAAGTTGGAATGTTGAAAAACTTTTGCCGAAAGGCTAAGGGCTAGCCAGCTAGTTGCGCTGCAAAAATTCCAACACGCGGACATCAACCTCGGGTGCCAGCCAAGTCATCCCGCGCCCAGCTTGGAATAGTGTTTTCACATGTCCAGTTTTAGCCAGCACCACAACCTTGGCGTGGCCGCCGGAAGCGTTGATTTGCGCGCCAAGGTTGAGACTGTTTTTTGGAAAAACTAACCCGTCATCTTGCCCATGAATCAGCAGCATTGGCGGTGCCGCCGCAGCGCCTGAGCTGGCAAAGTGGATGGGTTGCGACGCGGCTAAATTGGCGTCGCCTTTGAACACCGCAACCACGAGTGGGTCGGTCATCGGCAAAAAATCATAAGGCCCGGATAAACCGATAAAGCCCTTGATATCGCTCGGCGCGATGTTCTGCGCTTGCAAATAGTGTGGGTCCAACAACAGCAGCGCGCCCATGTGGGCACCGGCGGAATGGCCCATCACAAAAAGGTGTTTGTTATCGGCGCTGAGGTTTTTCGCCGCGTACGCAACGCTTGCCGCCGCATCTTCCATGAAGCTTGGAAAGATAAAATCCGGCGCTTTGCGATAGTCAGGTACCGCGACAACGTAGCCTTTCAGCGCATAGTGCGCGGCGAAAAATTCGTACCAAGCGCGCTTGCCGCTGCGCCAACTGCCGCCAAAGAAAAACACAATGATCGGTAGCTTTTGATCGCGAAAGCGCGCCGCACTCGGGCGATAGACGTCCATTTTCTGCGCCGCGTCAGCGCCGTAGCTCAGTGTGGTTTTTTGATACGCACTCAAGCCATACGGCACTTTTAATGCGCGCATGAATCCGGCTTGGCAGGCGGCGAGGAAGCTAGTCAGGGTCAAAATAGTGAGTAGTCGAAAAGGTTTCATCAAGATCAATCAGTCGGGTTTGGTGGCAACAAACGCCCGCGCGCCGCGCGCCATGAGCGATTGCGCCAACGCAATGCCAAGCGCTTCTGGTGCGTTTGATACGCCGCTCAACGCGCCTTGGATGCTCACGCGTGCCGCAGCGTCGCCGACTAGGCCGCTGAGCTTCAACTGTGCACCGAGCAGTTCGGCAAAGGCCGCAATAGGCACTTGGCAGCTACCGCCCAAGGCGCCGGCAAAGGCGCGTTCGGCACGCACACACAGCCAGCTTTCGCCGTGCGCAAGCGGCGCGATTAGCGCGGCGGTGGCATGGTCATGTGCCAAGCACTCGATCCCGAGCGCGCCTTGCCCGGCGGCCGGAAGCATCTCTGGTGGTGTCAGTACATCAGCAATGCGTGCGCCCAAATTCAGGCGCGACAAGCCAGCGGCGGCAAGTACGATTGCATCAAAATCATTCTCATCAAGCTTGCGCAGCCGCGTTTGCACATTGCCGCGCAAGTCCAGTAGCTGCAAATCTGGTCGCATCGCGTGCAGCTGCACTTGACGGCGCAAACTAGATGAGCCAACCCGCGCACCCATCGGCAGCGTGCGGATATTTGGGTAATGATTGCTGACCCAGGCATCATAAGGTTCCTCACGTTCCATCACGGCGGCAAGTTGGAATTCTGGCGCTAAAGTCATCGGCACATCTTTCAGCGAATGCACCGCCAAATGCGCCCGACCTTCTAACATCGCGACCTCTAACTCTTTTAAAAACAAGCCTTTACCGCCGACTTGGCTTAACGGGCGATCCAAAATTTGATCGCCGCGCGTGCTCATGGGCAACAGACTGATCGACAGCTGTGGGTGCAATACCCGCAGTTTAGCCGCGACATGTTCGGCCTGCCAGAGCGCTAATGCTGATTCTCGGGTGGCGATGATCAGCGGCGAATGCATGAGTCTCGCCGAACAGGCGACACGGCAAATGAGTTTATTGCGCATCGTTAGTGCTTAAAGTGGCGCACGCCAGTAAACAGCATCGCTATGCCATGTTCGTTGGCAGCCTCAATGACCTCGCGATCACGCATCGAACCTCCAGGCTGGATGACTGCTTTGATCCCGGCAAGTGCGGCGGCGTCAATGCCATCGCGAAAGGGGAAGAATGCGTCTGATGCCATTACTGAACCCAGTACCGGAATATTTGCTTCTAACGCTTTCATCGCGGCAATTTTGGCACTGATCACGCGGCTCATTTGCCCAGCACCAATGCCGACCGTGCGCGCGTCTTTGGCATAGACTATTGCGTTCGATTTGACCTGCATCGCAACCTTCCAAGCAAACGCTAAATCGGCAAACTCTGCCGCCGACGGCGTACGTACGGTAACTAGTTTGTAGTCGGTGGACTTCAGCGTATCGCGATCACCGTCTTGCACGAGATAGCCGCCTTGAATGCGTTTGATATCGCGCCAGGCAGCACTAGGCGCACTCAAGTCGCCGGTC
>JANNYO010000134.1:0-3554 GCA_031410115.1 Rhodanobacteraceae bacterium
GCCTGTCGAAGCATGTAACAGCAGACTTCGTGATGCCAAATGCTTTTGTTAGTAAATTTACGGCTCTGCCCTTCGACAAACTAAAGGCGCGAACGGCGCTTTTATAGGTCAATTCAAACATACCTTTGCCGGGTCTATAAATGCTCCGCCAAGCGTTCGGTGGCGCCAACTATGGCATCGGGCGCTATCTTTCTTTGCTTTAATTTATTCAGTGGCCGATCTGGAAAAGCGGCCTTGAGTGCCTCGAAATCAGCGATAAACCACGACTCAGTTTCCTCAATTGCCAACCGAAACAAAACATTCGGTCGTTTGTTTACAAGTGTGCTCAAACAGCGGTTCAACTGTGCAAGTAAACTTCGCGCACGATGGGCTCATCACTGGCGCCTTCAACTAACACTTCAATGCGCATTAGCCCTGATCCGCATTGAGATGATTGCTAAACCACAAGCTGCCCATCGGCAAATCTTGCGCGTAGAGCGCGGTTACATTTGGGATATCAGCCGCGCGAGTGAGCCTGCTGGCACCATCGCGGTGCTTTTGTAAAACCCAAACTTCCTCCGGCGTCAACGCGTCAACCAAGTTTGGGGAGTGGGTAGTGATCAAAACCTGAGGTCCACGGGGCTTGCCTGCGTAGTCTTTAAACTGCTGAGCAAGTTCTGCCCGAGCATAACGACTTACTCAGTAATAACATCAAGCGCAACCGCCCGACCCAGTGACTCTTGAATCCAAAACGAATTCAGATTGCCCAAAGGGCTTTCAATTTTGTGGCATCTTCGCCCACTCTCACCTTGAGACGCCCTAAGCCTAGGTGCCGGACAATACTTCGTCAAACTGAAACAATTTTCTTGCCAGAGACGCAAAAACGACGGGCAGAAAGATTGCGTGCACGTGCACGTGCACGGGCGGTGGCTGGATTTCCTTGACCCGTGCCGCAGCTGCGTGGTGTCCATCAATTAGTAGCCATCATTTTTGGTCAGAACCATGAGCAGTACCGCGAAGATTTTTACCCACGGACGCAGTCAGGCGGTTCGTTTGCCCAAAGCATTCGTTTTGAGGGCGCGGAAGTTCGGGTGAGCAAAGTCGGCAACACCATCATTCCGGAGCCGATATCGTCCGATTCTGCGATGCCATGGCTGTTGCTTGATGAAACGGGCGACAGCACTTTTATGCCCGAAGGCCGAGATAAACCGAGCATGCCCTTAGATCGCGTGCAGTTTTTATGATCCATCTAGACACGAATGTGGTGATCGCACTGCTTCAAGCAAAGCTATTCCTCCGCCCCAATTTTATATTTACGCAAATAACCGCGCAGTTGGTGATAGCTGAGCTGCAATAGCTCGGCGGCTTTGCGTTGATTAAAGCGGCTTGCTTTTAATGCCTCAGTTAGGCGCTTGAGTTCTAAAGCCTGAACCTCTTGCTCCAGTCCAAGTACCGCTGAGTTTTTAATTGGGCTGGGCGACGCGGGCAGTTCCGGGCTGCCGTGTTGCTCGTGCGCAGCCGCTTCAGTAGTAGCAAACGCAGGCGCTGGCGAGGAAGTTTGCACCAGCGCTACATGGCTATAAACATTGGCAAACGGATCAAAACTCAGAGTTTCAATCGCTTCATTCGGCTCAGGGTTGCGATATACCGCGCGTTCGGCGACGTTTTTGAGTTCGCGTACATTTCCGGGCCAGGGGTAAGTCATCAACGCTGCCTGCGCCGCGTGGCTAAAGCCGGCGAAAAATTCGCGCTTCAACTCCCGCGTCATGCGTGTGGCGTAATGCTCAGCCAGCGGCACAATGTCGCTCAAGCGCACGCGCAGCGGCGGTAAGGTGATCACATCAAACGCCAAGCGATCGAGTAAGTCCGGGCGAAATTCGCCGCGCGCAGCAAGCGCTGGCAAATCGGCATTCGTCGCGCCGATCACACGCACGTCAACGCGCAGCGTCTCGCGTCCGCCGACGCGTTCGAACTCGCCATATTCCAAAATACGCAGCAATTTTTCCTGCACGCGCGGGCTCATCGTGGCAAGTTCGTCCAAAAATAAAGTGCCGCTGTGCGCCAACTCGAATCGGCCCGCATGTTTTTTCGTGGCACCGGTGAATGCGCCGGGTTCGTAGCCAAAAAGCTCGGTTTCCAATAAAGATTCTGCCAGCGCTGCACAATTGAGCTTGATTAGCGGTCGATCCCAGCGTTTGGACAGATAGTGCAAACGCGCCGCAATCAATTCCTTGCCGGTACCGCGCTCGCCGATCAGCAGCACCGGACGATTCAAAGCCGCCGCCAGTGAAACGTGTTCTAACAGCGCTAAAAATTCAGCGCTTTGCCCAACTAACGCCGCAATTTCCGGCGCACGCGCGCCCGAATTAGTGTTTTCATCTGAGTTAAAAGCGGTTGCAGGAAGCGAGCGTGGGGGCACCGATGCGCCGATCTAATACGCGGTTTTACCGCAGTGCCGCGCATCTTAGCTCAAGGTGCGGCACTTGCTTGGGCAAGTAGCCGTGACTCGTCGATGAAGGCGCATCAAAAGCCTCAAAGTAGACCTTCAAAGACTACGAGCGGGGCTTTATCCATGTTGATATCGTGACCACCAGTTCGCTTCAGAAACTCAGATTTATTTGAAAGCAGCCTCAGGTAAGGCTTGATTTGCCTAGGGATCCGAGCTTGCCGTTGACGGGCACCAGATCAATGAGGGATCGGCCGGCGCGCAATTGAACCAGCCCGATGTCGTCTTGGCGCCGCTCCACAGTGCATCCAAGTGCGCCGCAGTAGAAGCGAAGCATGCGCTCGAGGTCGATAACGCGCAGAACAAGGTGATCGATTTCGCGGATACGGATCATGGTGCACCAGTGAAATTGATTAACGACGCTGAAAGAAGTATGGCATTAACTTGGCTTTGCAATCCCCACCAATACGAGGCACAACATCAGGGCGCGATCCGCAACAGAAAGCCGAATCAAGCTGTCGGTTCTAGGCTGGATTCTATACATGGGGGCGGAGAGCACCGCTCCGGCAAATATCAGCAGCACCCCAGAAAGCACCCGCTGGCGAGCTACGCCCCTTTTCTGACGCCCAGACTTAACGCTTAGCATGGCGATCTTGGAGCTTCGGCGCGACCGAATAATCGATCCAAACTGTGCAAAGCGTACACGTCACTCAAACCCATTTTTAAACACCGCTTCCGACTGCGGTAGCGCAATCCAAATATCCTGCTGGAAGATTTCGTCAAAAATCAGTACGGGCTGATTACTGGCGTTAAGAACTAAGCGCCCGAAAAAAGCAGCGCTCAGAAATTGCCCGTTCGGGGCACGGCTGATTACTGGATAGTAAGTAGAACTTGCGCAACTGGCGTCTGCACATTCTCGGTAGCCACCGCCACCGATCCCATCTATTTCGTCATACAGCGCTAAATTTCCGGGTTTAAAGCGCAATGAATTGGCGGCTACGCTTCGCAGCAGCACATTCGCGCTCAAGCTGCTGCAAGCCGCATCGGCACATCGAAACAGACTTTGATTTTGAGCTTGAGGAGCCTGTTGCTCAATAAACGCAGGCGCGCCGTTGCTTTGCAGGGCCAT
>JANNYO010000135.1:0-2333 GCA_031410115.1 Rhodanobacteraceae bacterium
AAAAAATGAATTGAAATAGAACCGTTCGCCCTGAGCCTGTCGAAGGGCAGAGCCGTAAACTCCCTAACGAAGCTACTGCACGTCGCGATGTCGGTTGCAACATGCTTTGACGAGCCCGGCACGAACGGTTTCCAAAATGCCTTTCGCTTGAAAACAGTTCAAATATAAAAATGAATACTCAAATAAACTTTAACCATACTCTAGCCGAGTCAATAAAACCGACGGGCTTAAAAACACTGGCAATCGCACTTTGCGCCGCGCTAGCGGCTTGCGCCACACCCACTGAAAAACCTGTCGCCGCACAACCAGTGGCTGCCGCACAAACCCCGCCTGAACTCTACGGCACGCTCGAACCGATGGCCGCCAACGCAGTCTATTTTGTCTTGACTGATCGCTTCGTCAATGGCGACACGGCAAACGATCAGCGCACGCAAGGCGGCAAGTTTCCGACCTTTGACCGGCCCACGCCCGGCGGCCCGCCCGGCGCAACCGACAACGTCGGCTATCTGGGCGGCGACTTCCAAGGTTTGTTAAATAATGCCAAATATATCAAAGACTTAGGTTTCGGTGCGGTGTGGATTACACCGATTGTCGACAACCCCGATGAAGCCTTTAGCGGCGGCAAACCTGCCGTTTGGAAGGGCGCATTTACCGATGGCGGCAAGACCGGCTACCACGGCTACTGGGGCGATAATTTTTATCAGCTGGACGAACACTTGCCCAGCGCCGATCTGGACTTCAAAGGTTTGACCGCAGGATTGAAACAGCGGGGCTTAAAAACCGTACTGGATATTGTCTGCAATCATGGCTCGCCAGCGTTTAGCATGGCCAAAGCCCAGCCTAAATTTGGTCAAATCTTTGATGCGTCCAACACCTTGATTGCGGATCATCAAAACCTGGCGCCGGACAAGCTGGACCCAACGCACAACCCGCTGCACCGTTTTTACACCACCAAAAAAACCGAGCTGGCGGAATTGTCGGACAACGATGAAGACAATCCAGCGGTGTTGGAATATTTCGTCGGCGCCTACTTGCAGTGGATCGACCAAGGTGCAGACGCCTTTCGGATCGACACCGTGCGGCACATGAAAAATAGTTTTTGGCATGATTTCAACGCCCGCATTCGCGCCAAACACCCCGGCTTTTTTATGTTCGGTGAAAGCTATGACTATTTAGCCGCGAAAATCGCCGTCCACACGCTGCCCGAAAATGGCGCCATGAGCGTGCTCGACTTCCCGCTCAAGGCCGCAATCGAAACCGCGTTCACCCAGCCTGAAGGCGGCTTTGGCGCGATTAGCGACGTGCTGTATTTGGAAAACGGGCCGTACGCCAATCCCTATGAGCTGATGAGCTTTTACGACAATCACGATATGGCCAGATTTGCCGGCACCGACACTGATTTCATCAATGCCAACAATTTTCTAGTCACCGCGCGCGGCATCCCCGTTATTTATTACGGCTCGGAAACCGGCTTTATGCGCGGCACGGTGGAACATGCCGGAAATCGCAACTATTTTGGTCAGGCAAACATTGATGCCGCGCCCAAAAGCCCGATCTATCAAGCGATGCAGCGCATTGCAAAACTGCGGCAAAGCTCAGTCGCCCTACAGCGCGGCCTACAGTTAAACCTAACCATGGAACGCGATCACGCGGCATTTTTGCGCGTGTATCAGCATGCGGGCGTATCGCAAACTGCCCTGGTGCTTTTGAACAAAGCGGCGACGCCGGGCGAATTTATACTCGACGCACGCGTGCCCGGCGGCTCATGGACACAGGCCTTGGATGGCGTTGAAACGCAGCTGAGTGCCGGGCAATCGCTCAGCGTGCCGGCAAATAGCGTCGCGGTTTATCTGCAAAATAGCGCAGTTGATGCGGCGCTGGCGGAAAGTTTGCGGGGGAGAATGGTTTCCAGCCTGAAATTTTGATTTGTAACAGGGCCACGCGGAAAACCGTTCGTGCTGAGCCTGTCGAAGCATGTGACCGCAAACTTCGTGATGCGTTATGACTTTGTTAGCACGCTTACAGCTCTGCCCTTCGACGAGCTCAGGGCGAACGGTTCTCAATCGGGTCAGCAACAATGGAAAACCAAACGAAAGCTTTACTCCGGTATCCAAATCGATCGTGAGTGTGCTGGATCAACAGTCCGATGTACTTCGCATTTTATGCTGCAATTGACTGAGTAAACCACGCAGCATTTTTAGCTCGGCAGTCGAGCCCTCAAGGCGCGAAAACATGCGCCGCAGCTGGGCACTGGTGATCGCGACATTTTTGTTGCCAAAGTAATTCGCTGCTTCTGCAGTGCTGAGTAAGTGCTGGAAAAACTGCTCGAACTG
>JANNYO010000136.1:0-13160 GCA_031410115.1 Rhodanobacteraceae bacterium
TCTTCGTCGTAAATTTCTGAATCGTCGCAAAAGCCCAGTGCGCGATAGAAATTCAGTAAATAAACCTGCGCGCCGATGCGAATAGGGCCTCTGTCAAAGCGTTCATCGCAGGCAGCGATCGCTCGCTGCATCAGCTCAGTCCCCAATTTTTGCCGGCGCGCAACAGCGGTGGTGATCACCCGCCCAATTGCCGCTTCAGCATATTTGAGCCCGGGTGGCACCAGACGGACGTAAGCTGCCAGCTGTTTGCTGGCGTCAGTATCCTTTCGCCACGCCATTAAGTGATCGCAGTGTGCATCGCTAAAATCCGCGTCGTTATAGACGCAATTTTGCTCAACTACGAATACTGCCGCACGCGCCGCCAAGATTTGATAGACCTCTAACCCAGTTAGATCGTTAAACGCCTTACAAGTCCAGACTAGGTCATTTTTCAAGCGTCACCCGCTTAAAGCCGCGTTTACCCAGCTGCAATAAAATCTCTGAGCCCGGGTTAAGTTTTAGCGCGCGATCGGTAATCACCATGCCGTCAATGCGCACGCCTTTTTCATCAATCTTGCGCATCGCCTCTGAGCTTGATGGCGCCAGACCGGCGTTTTTCAGCAGCGCACCGATACCGATACTTTCGCCAATATTCAAGGTGATGTGTTCGATGTCGGTCGGAATCGCACCTTCCTGCGTGCGCTTGTGCCAATCGCTCAACACCTGTTCTGCCGCAGCCTTACCGGCAAAGCGCGCAGTCAGTTCACCGGCCAGCTCAAGCTTTAGATCGCGCGGATTCAACTGCCCGGCGGCGGCATCGACTTTCGCTGTACGCAGCTTTGCTGCACTTTTATCGAAACTCAGCAGCTCAAAATAGCGCCACATTAAGCTGTCAGAAATCGACATGGTTTTGCCGAAAATATCCTTTGCAGGCTCATTGATGCCGATGTAATTACCGAGCGATTTGCTCATTTTTTGCACGCCATCCAAGCCTTCCAGCAGCGGCATCGTCAACACACACTGGCCAGCTTGACCGTAATCCGGCTGCAGCGCGCGCCCGACCAATAGATTAAACGTTTGATCCGTGCCACCTAGCTCAACATCGGCACGCAGCGCCACCGAGTCATAGCCTTGCACCAGTGGATAGAGAAATTCGTGCAGCGCAATCGGCAGCTCCGCCTGATAGCGCTTGGTGAAATCATCGCGCTCCAACATCCGGGCGACGGTGTATTTGCCAGCAATCTTGATCAGTTCGCTGGCAGGCATTGGATCAAACCATTCACTGTTAAAGCGCACTTCGGTCAAGTTCGGATCCAAAATTTTGAACACCTGCGCCTGATAGGTCAGCGCATTTTCCGCGACTTCCTCCTTCGTCAGAGCCTTGCGCGTCGCGCTTTTGCCGGTCGGATCGCCAATCATGCCGGTGAAATCACCAATCAAAAAAATCACCTGATGCCCAAGCATTTGAAACTGCCGCAGCTTGTTAATCAGCACCGTGTGGCCCAAATGCAAATCCGGCGCGGTCGGATCAAACCCCGCCTTCACCCGCAGCTTTTTGCCGGTTTTTTGCCCGGCCTCAATTTTTTGTTTGATCTCGTCGATTTTGATCACGTCCACCGCGCCACGCGCGATCTCGTCTAGCTGATGCTGTAACTCAGTCATGGGTGTTTTCCGTCATTTTCGTGTGCCACAAAATTCGCCGAATCTTACACTGAGGCGAAACTCAGATTTGTCTGAGTGTGTTTCACGCACGGACTGGACAAAGTGGCTATGTCTGTCATCCCCGCGTAGATCCTCGAACTCGTCATCCCCGCGCAGGCGGGGAACCAGGGGCTGTGCGAATGCCGCGCCGACTCTCGAACTCGTCATCCCCGCGCAGGCGGGGAACCAGGGGCACTCATAAAGATACGATGAAAATACCAATGAAATTCAATAACGTGCTGATTTACTTAACATTTATTCTATGGACCTTGATCGGCGTCGCACCTATCGCCCAGGCATCGGACGTTTTGCTGGCCGAAATAGCCGCGAAAAACATCAACCCGAGTGGCTATCTGGTCAGCGAAAAACTCGATGGCGTGCGCGCCATTTGGGATGGCACGCACTTGAAATTTCGCAGCGGCAATTGCGTGCCCGCACCCGCATGGTTCACCGACGCACTGCCGAAAACGCCGCTCGATGGCGAGCTGTGGATCGCGCACGGGCAGTTCGAAGCGCTGTCTGGCATCGTGCGCACGCTTAGCCCCGTCAACAAAGATTGGCAGCGCGTGCGCTTTGAAGTCTATGAGCTGCCGAATGCGCCTGGCACATTTCGCGAACGCTATCAGCAGCTGCGCCAGATCGTCACCCGCGCACACTTTGCTCAGCTGCATCTCGTCGAGCAGCGCGTCGTAGGCACCAACGCCGAGCTGCGTGCGTGGCTAAACATTGTCGTAAATGACGGCGGCGAAGGGCTGATGCTGCATTTAGCCAGCGCACCGTATCAAACCGGGCGCAGCGAGGCGTTGCTAAAACTCAAGCCCGTCGACGATGCCGAGGCCACCGTGCTCGGCTATCGCCCCGGCAAAGGCAAGTTCACCGGCATGCTCGGCTCGCTTGAAGTAATCACGCCTGCAGGCCTGCGCTTTCGCATTGGCACCGGCCTAAAAAACACCGACCGCCTGCATCCGCCCGCCATCGGCGCGCAAGTCACCTACAGCTATCGCGGCTTGACAAAAAACGGCGTGCCTAGGTTTGCAAGTTTTTTAAGGGTGCGGATTGATCCGTGATGGTTGCTCAGCTATTCGAAAACGTTTCGGTGAATGCTTACACGCGCCAATCACTTGGCAATCACTTTAGTACGACGCAACTTATTGTTAAATCGGGTTCAGTGTAGATTTCATTTTAGTGGAAAGGAGGTGAAGCACAGAATAGTATGATGATGTAGCTGGCAACACAAAGTCGTTTGCTTTAAAAAAGTGAAATACTGTTTTCTTAACACGAGATAGTAATTACGAGTCGAAATTTGATTTTCGCGTGCGGCATACTCACTCAAATACTTTAATTTTATTAATTTAATTGAGAGAAAATTATGGAAAAGATGTACATGTTGAACCCAGCAGACTATGTTGGGGTATCGTTTTGGATTATTTCCGCTGCCATGGTAGCAGCGACTTTCTTCTTCTTTGTTGAAAGAGACCGGGCAATAGGCAAGTGGAAAACCTCGCTCACAGTCGCAGCGATGGTCACTGGTATCGCCGCCATTCACTACTTTTATATGCGCAGTGTGTGGGTTTCAACGGGCGAAAGCCCGATAGTGTTTCGCTATGTTGATTGGATATTGACGGTTCCACTGCAAATTGTTGAGTTTTATCTTATCTTGTCCGCAATTACTGCTGTCAGCATATCGCTGTTCTGGCGGCTGTTAATCGCATCTGTTGTCATGTTAATTACCGGTTACCTCGGTGAAGTTAATTCGACAAACACGAGTATGCTTTGGGGCCTGTTTGTTGTAGGCACGCTTGCATGGTTCTATATCATTTATGAGATATTCGTAGGCGAAGCAAGCAAAATCAACGCAAACGCCGGAACTGTGGCATCAAAGAAAGCCTTTAATGCGCTCAGGCTGATCGTATCGGTGGGCTGGGCAATTTACCCGCTGGGCTACATTTATGGCTACGCCGGTGGCGGAAGTGTCAATGCGCTTAATTTGATTTACAACTTAGCCGACTTCGTCAATAAGATTGCGTTTGGCGTTGTGATCTGGGCGGCGGCAACCGCGAGCGACGCGAACGAGCGGGCGCGATAGACAAGCGGCCGCGACAGACAACAAGAATGGTTTGACAGCTTCGGCGGTGGTGATGGTGTCAACGCGCCACCACTGCCGCTTTATTTAAAACTGGAGTCAGAACTATGGCCATGTCTTGGGCATTGCTTGGCATGTTTACGTTTGCATCACTGGCCGACGTGACCGACGCGCCGACGGAAAAAACGCTAGATGCCATCATCGTCAGTGCCGCGCGTGAGCCGGCAGCTGACACCAAAACCAGCGTCAGCGTCGACAAGATCGGCGGTGCTGAATTGCGCAGTCACGGCGTGCTGCGCGCCTCCGCGCTCGCGGATGAATTCACATCGCTTAGCTATCGATCCATTTTCGGCGCCAGCGCTCCGCAATTTTTTATTCGCGGCATCGGCAATAACGACATCAACCCAAACGCCAATCCGGGCATCTCGGTCTATTTAGGCGAAAGCTTTATTGCCTCACCGCTGGCGCAAAACATGCTGCTGTTTGACTTGGACAGCGCCGAAGTTCTGAAAGGCCCACAGGGCACCCTGTTTGGCCGCAACGCCACTGGCGGTGCGCTGATTTTGAATCCGCGCGCTCCAGGTGAGATTTTTGCCGGCACAGCAACCATAGAGGCCGACAATTTTGGCCTGAAGGCAGGCGAATTCGCGGTCGATTCTGGCGCATTTGGCCCCGCAGTTGCGCGCTTGGCGGGCTACGTGCGCGCGTCAGATGGCTATGTGCGCAACACCTTAACCGGCGGCAAAGAAAGCGATGAGGAAGCTAACGGACTGCGCCTGAGCGTGGAGCTTGCAGGCGATAGCGCCTGGCGCGTGTCGATGCTCGCGGATTGGGCGAATAATCGCGCCGGCATGCGCGCGCATCAGGGCTTAGGCTTGTTTGATCCAGCCGGTTTTGCACGACCCGGTGCGAACGGCCCTACGCTGATCCCCTGCTCCGACGGGCGCGTTCTGGCCGGGCAGTGCGTGAATATTTTGGGCTATGCCTACACGCCTGATCCGTATTCGGAAGGCTACGACCGCGCCGATCGCGAGCATGTTGATGGCAGTGGCATTAGCCTGGTGCTTAAGCGTGATGGTGACGTGCGTTTCACCGCACTCAGCAGCTATCGCCAGAGCAAACGCGTCGTGCTTGAGGACACCGATGCCAGCCCGCTGAATATTGTCGGGCTGGATTTTCTTAATGATTCGAAAGCCGCCAGTCAGGAGCTGCGCTGGAGCGGCGATTTTTCGCGCGGGCGCTGGCAGGCCGGCACGTTTTTGCTGCACGAGCGGCTGGACACGAGCAATCGCTTCGACACCCTCGGCGGACTGCGCGCACTGGGCGTGCCGTTTATTCCGGATCCGACGCAGTTTTTTCGCGGGCCGTTTCGACTTAATCAGCAGTATCGTCAGCGCACGCAATCGGCGGCGGTTTTTGCTGAAGCCGACCGGCGCATTGCCAGCGCTTGGGTCGCCACCCTGGGGCTGCGCCTGACGCGCGAGAAAAATGACTTTGCAAGCGAAACCCGCTTCAATGAAGTCATCGCCCAACCGGTATTGTCGCCACGACGTGCCGGCGCCGATAGCGAAACCGCAGTGTCCTGGCGCGGCGCGATGCGCTATGAATTTTCCGATCAACGCAGCGTCTATCTGAGCTTAAATCGCGCGTTCAAATCAGGCTACTTCAATGGAGGCGCGCTATTTCCGTTTGACGCCATCGGCCCCGTCGCACCCGAGGTTTTGGACGCCCTCGAGGCGGGCGCAAAGTGGCAGTTCACGCCCGCATTGGAAGCCAAAGCAAGCGCTTTCTACTATCGCTACAACGGGCTACAGGATTTCACCCTGCGCCCGACGCCACCGCCGACGCGCCAAGTATTGGATAGCGCGGATGCGCGCATAAACGGGCTGGAACTCAGCGCGCGCGCGCTGCTTTCATTCGGGTTTTCTGGCAAGGCGAGCTACACCTATCTGAACACGCGTTTTGTTGATTTTATTGATGCAAATGGCGTCGATCGATCCGGCAATCAGCTCACTGCGTCGCCGAAAAATGCCCTGGCGGCGAGCCTAGACTGGGAATCACAAAATATCGGCGATTGGCAGCTCAGCGCCGGCGTGCAGGCCAACGCGCGCAGCCAAATTTATTTCGACAACACCAATAGCAGCCTGCTCTCGTCTGCGGCGCGCACATTGGTCAATGCAAATTTCGGCTTGTTCAATCGGCGCACCGGCACCGAAGTTCGCTTGATCGCGCGCAACCTGGGCAACAAGCGCGTGGTGATTGACGGGCTTAATCTGGCTCAATATGGTTTTTTGCAGCAAACCTACGATGCCCCGCGCCAGATTGTGTTTAGCTTAAGCCAGCATTTTTAGGGGTTTTTTAATGTCGACGCCAGAGTCCGTGGCGCTTTGTCGTGAACTTCGCAGAGCGGAGCCACGCGCTTTGATAATGCATAGTTTGACCGTTTCGCCGGACTAGATTGTTCGTCCGCCACGTTAATCTTGGCATTTACTTAGGCATCAACCGATGTCATTATCTGTGCCAAAGTGAAAAAATGAGGGTTGCTATGAGGACTACGGTTGCACTCGATGACGACTTGATGGCGACGGCGCAGCGTTATACCGGCGTAATGGAAAAGTCACGTTTACTGCGTGAGGCTTTGACAGCGCTTATTCAACGTGAAAGTGCCCGGCGTTTGGATGCTTTGGGCGGCACAGAACCTGACGCAGTTTTCGGTTCGCGTCGGCAAACGATGTTGCCAGCGGCAATTAAAAAGCGCGCTACGTCGCCGTGATTTTGGTCGACACATCTGTCTGGATTGATCATTTGCGAAGCAGGGATCCACATCTGGGTCGACTTTTACGCCGCGAACAGGTGCTGGGACACAGTTTTGTTTTGGGTGAAATTGCCTTGGGCAGTTTGCAAAATCGCCACGACGTGATTAATGCTTTGCAAAACTTGCCGCAAGCATCGATTGCTACCGACGCCGAAGTGCTAGCTGTCATCGAGCGCAACACACTTTTTGGCACTGGAATTGGCTATGTTGACGCACATTTACTGTGTTCAATTGCTTTAAGTTCCAGCTACACCCGCCAAGGAACGCAGCTGTGGACGCGGGATAAACGACTAGCAGCACTCGCGTTGAAGCTTGATCTGGCCTACGTGCCCGCGATTAACTAGTCCAATCTCAAACCCATGCAATCTCAAACCCAATCGCGCAATTCTCGGCGCAAAATTTTGCCGACCGCCGACTTCGGCAGCGCCTCGACCATGTGCACGCTTTTTGGCATTTTGTAGCCGGTAAGGGCGGTGCGGCAGTACGCGATCACCGCTTCGGGGCTGAGTTCTGCCCCAACAGAACCAGGGGCTTTAACGACGAATAGTTTGACCGCTTCGCCGGTTTTTTCATCCGCCACGCCGATGCAGGCGCATTCGGCAACGCCCGGGCAGGCGGTGGCGACGTCTTCGATTTCGTTTGGATAGACGTTGAAGCCGGAAACCAAAATCATGTCTTTTTTGCGGTCGACAATTTTCAAAAATCCACGCGTATTGAACACGCCGATATCGCCAGTGCGGAAATAGCCATCTGCGGTAAACGCGGCGGCGTTGGCCTCGGGTTGATGCCAATAGCCACGCATCACTTGCGGGCCTTTGACGCAAATCTCGCCAGATTCGCCGAGTGCCACCTCAACGTCAGACTCGTCGAGCAATTTGATGTCGGTGCTCGGTACGGGCATGCCGGTGGTGGCGGTAAATTCTTTAATCGCAGCCGGATTGAACGCGACGCAGGGCGAGGTTTCAGATAGGCCATAGCCTTCGCAAATAAACCGCCCGGTGATTTGCCGCCAGCGCTCGGCGGTGGCACCCAACACGGCCGAGCCGCCGCCGCCGGATAGCCGCAGGTTGGAAAAATCCACTTCAGTGATTTTTGGGTGCAGGCACAGGCCGCCATACAGGGTGTTGACGCCGTTGAAAATACTCGGCTTGGCGGTACTTAGCGTGGCCACCAAACCATCCATATCGCGTGGGTTGGCGTACAGCCAGTTCGTCGCACCAATGGAAAAGGTGCAGATGAAATTTACCGTCAGCGCCATGATGTGATAGAGCGGAATCGCGGTCACTATGACCTCGAGGCCAGGGCGCAGGGCATCGCTCATAAAGCCCTTAAACTGTTCACCATTGGCAATAATATTGCGGTGCGATAGCACTGCGCCTTTGGATACACCGGTGGTGCCGCCGGTGTATTGCAGCAGCAAAATGTCATCCCCGACCAGTTTAACTGGGGCGTAGTTTTGCGCGGCGCCTTGGCTGAGCACATCGCGAAACGAAACGCTATTGTTGAGCCGCGGATCGCACGGCGGGCTGGGAATATTGACCGATGTCGCGTCGCTGAGATCCACGACGATAACGTGCTTGATTGGACTACTTTGAATGATTTCCGCCAACGTCGGGGTCGAGCCGCCAAAGATGACAATGGTTTCAGCGCCGGAATCGCTGAGCTGGTGTGCCAGCTCACGCGGGGTGTAAAGCGGGTTGACATTGACTTGAATCGCGCCAGCCCTGGCAATGCCCAAAAATGCCACCGGGAACGCCATTAAATTCGGCAGCATCACCGCAACTCGATCGCCTTTTTTGATGCCAAATTGATTTTGTAAGGCAGCGGCAAACGCGGCGGACAACTGATCCACTTGGGCGTACGTCAAGCTTTGCCCGAGCGCGCAGAACGCGATTCGGTCGGCGTAGCTGTTCATCGCAGTTTCCATCATCGCCACCACCGACGAGAAAACATCTGGATTGATCTCAGCCGCGATGCCGTATTCCTGATAGGTTTTAAGCCAAGGCTTTAAATGCGGAGTTACAGGCGCAAGTGTCGATGACATCAGAATTCCTTGATCAATGGGGGAATGGCGGGTTTCATAATAAGGCAAATAGCATCACGCGAGAAAAAAACCACGACAGAAAAAACCCCACGACAGAAAAAACCCCGGCGCAAGGCCGGGGTTTTTTGATCTGACCGTGTGTGGTTTTTTTAGAACTGCATGGACCAACTGTTGATAAAGCCGACATCGCCGCCGGCGTTGTCATTCACGCGCAGTTTCCAGGTGCCGTTTGCGACTTCGCTGGAGGCGTTGATGGTCACGGTTTTGATGATGTTGTCGGTGCCGCCGCCGGTGCGGTTGTGGATGTTGTAAAGCGAGCCATCCGGCGCCACCAAATCAACCTTCAAATCACCCTGATAGGTATGCACGATGTTGACCGCAACGCTCAAGGTAGATGGCGCATTGCCAACGACACCGCTGACCGTGATTGGGCTGTCGACGGTGGTGTTGTCGCTGATCGTAAAGTCGTTGGTATTCTGGAAGAATGCACCGCCACCACCACCGCCGCCGCCGAGTGCGGTCAGCACTTTATTGGCATCAACAATGCCCGTGCCGCAGCCGACGCAGCTGGCCGGGAATGCGCGGGTGTTGGCTTTTAATAAGCTTTCAACCTGTGCCGGTGTTTGCGCACCTTTGGACAAAATTAAAGCTGCGACACCCGCAACATGTGGCGACGCCATCGAGGTGCCTTGATAAAATGCATAGGACTCAGCGCCCGGGGCGCTGGTGCCCGCATTTAGGGTCGACCACACGCCGTTGGTGCTGGAGTTTTGAAACAGCTCGCCGCCGGGTGCTGCGACGTCAACTGAAGCACCGAAATTGGAATAGTAAGCCCGACCACCGGCGCGGTTACTTGCGGCGACGTTGATGACGTTGGCGCAGCTTGCAGGGTTGAAGCCGGAAGCGTCAGCGCCGTCGTTGCCAGCCGCAACCACGACGACTGTGCCGCGATTGGCGGCGTTGGTGATTGCAGTTTGCGACGTCGTGCCGCATGCGCCCGGGCCCCCAAGCGACATATTGATGACTTTAGCGACGTTTGCATTTGCGGGCACGCCACTGACGGTGCCGCCCGACGCCCAAGTGATGGCATCGGCAATATCAGATAACGAACCGCCGCATTTGCCGAGCGCACGAAGTGGCGACACTTTTGCGCCAAAGGCAACGCCCGCAACGCCTTTGGCATTATTTGATACCGCTGCTATGGTGCCAGTGACATGGGTGCCGTGGAAGGACGAATTCCGCGCCGGCGTGTTTGCCTTACATTGATTGGCAACAGTTGCATCGCCAGCATCAGCAGGATTGGCGTCCCGACCATCGCCATCTCCTGCGGTCGTAGAATTCGAAATAAAATCATAGCCTGCAACGATATTGGCGTTTAGATCCGAATGGTTAGTTATACCTGTGTCGATTACCGCGACAACGACGCCAGTGCCGGTCGCTTTGTCCCACGCAAGCGGCAAGTTCAAACCGCCGGTGGCTTCAAAGTAGTGCCACTGTTTGCCTGCATAGTCGGTGTCGTTGGGTGTGAAAAAGGGCTGCAGCAGCGCATCAGGTTCAACCGAGCTAACGTCTGGCAACGCGGCAAGCGCGCGCATCGCACGTTCAGTGATCGCATCGTCGACGCCGAGGGATTCTTCGCCTTTCGAGGTCTCCTTGCCGCCATCAGCGCGGGCAACTCGAATCAAGTGCCCACCGGTCGAAATGGTGCGGACAAAGTCAAGTTTCAAACCAGAATTCGCACCTGCGCGCGCAATGTTATTGGCAAGTGCGCGGCTATCGATTTGACTCGCTTCAGAGTTTTCAGCGAAATAAACAATCACCTGGTCGTAGGCATTTTCGTCTGCCAATGGCGCGAAATTAATTTTGGCGTCAATTGCAGCTTGGTCGATTGACGCGGCGCGCGATTGCGCGACGGCGGTGCAGCTCAGCGCAAGCGCCACGGCGGCAGAAATTAAGCGGATGCTGGAACCACGAACGGTTGATTTTTGTATAGACACAATTGCCACTGGATAAACCTCTAAAGTGTTTGAATTCGCAATGATTTGTCGAGCCTGCCAGATCGGATCAGGCTCGGCGCCTGCTTCGCGGGGTTCCAGACGGCCTTGAAAACGCGGACATATCTGAAAACTGAACGAAGCGGGCGCACTGTAATAATGTGTGCAGTCAACGTCAATGCGCTCACCTTGAGTTCAGTTTTTGTAATGTGTTGCGCTGCAACAGCAAACATGTGTGTAGGCGAACGCCAACGAAAGCGTGACCAAAGTCACGCTTTACCGACGTCGGTTCGGCGCTGGGCGCAGTCTGTTGCGCCGCAACAACCGCGCCTAAAAAATGCGGTTTTAAATGATCTATTTATAGGCTGAATAAACGGCAAATAGGCTGTTTCAGGCCGAATTCAGCGGTTTTTGCGTAGCGTGGCGGACTTCCCCCTGAAGGATGATCGTGATGCGTTCAGCTTGTGTTTGGTTTTTGCTGGCTTGGTTTTTTTTGGGCGCGACGTCGCCCGCGCACGCCGGCCCCGCGCGCGATCAGCTGACGCGTTTTTCGAAAGAAGTGAAAACAATGCGCGGCGAATTTTCGCAGACATTATTTGATGCAAATGGCCGCAAAAAAGACCAGTCTAGTGGCTTAGTCGCACTGATGGCGCCCCGGCAGTTTCGTTGGGATGTACTCAAACCGTTCGAGCAGCACATCGTCGCCGATGGCAACGCGATCTGGGTTTATGACGTCGATTTAGAACAAGTGAACGTGCGCGCTCAAAGCTTTGATGAGGCCAATTCCCCGCTTGCGGTGTTGCTCGATCTGGCAATGCTGGATGTTGAGTTCAATAGCGCTGAGCGGGCCAAGTCGCAGGGTCAATTCTGGCTGCGTTTAACCGCGAAAGCGAAAAACCCAGACTTCAAATACGCCGACTTAGGGTTCGCGAACAACACGCTCACGACAATGCGTCTGGTCGACAATTTTGGTCAACGCACGGAAATCAGCTTCGCGAAATGGCTCCGCAATCCAAACTTGCCGATGAGTTTGTTTAGCTTCACCCCGCCCAAAGGTGTGGATGTGGTTGGTGAAGTGCCGCAAAGTGCGGTGATTCAGAAGGTTCCGAACTAATCATTCACTTTGAACGGCGATAGCGACTGTGGTGATGCAACCCTAACTGCCCGCTGTCGCAGGGTTGTGTCGACTTAACCGCTCAGTCAGTGCATGCGCAATACTTTCGCCGCTAACTTCACAAAGGACTACATAATGTTTAGTAATCGCTTGAAAACATTTGCCGCGCAGATGCTGCTGATCGTTGCCAGTTTTTTTATTGTAGGTGCGGCAAACGCGATTATTATCGGCCCAATCACGCCAAAAGCGGGTTCAATTCCAATCGCAATCGTGCCATTCGGCTGGCAAAGTGCTGGAATCGCCGATACCGATTTAGCGGCAGTGATTCGCAGCGATTTGAATCGCACTGGGCAATTTGACGCACTGCGCAGTGATCGCTATATCGACACACCCACAACCGGCGCTGAGATCAAGTTCGATACGTGGCGGCTGCTGAAACAAAACTATGTTGTGGTCGGCCGGGTACTGGACACGCCAAACAACACCTACCGCATTGAGTTTTCGCTGTACACCGTAGGCACGCAAAAGATGGAGCTGGGTATCGCGATTACCTCGCGCCCGAACGATTTGCGCGCCGCCGCACACCAAATTGCTGATCAAATTTACGAAAAAATTATGGGTGTACGCGGTGCGTTCTCGACCCGCATTGCCTACATCACCTCGACTGGATTGGGCAAAGTGCGCCAATACAAGCTCATCGTTGCTGATTCGGACGGCTTCAATCCTACCGCGATGGTCACCTCGCGCGAACCGCTGCTATCGCCCGCATGGTCGCCCGATTCGCGCCGCTTGGCATACGTCAGTTTTGAGCGCGGCAATTCGGCGATCTATCTGCACGAATTAGCCACCGGCGCGCGTCGTTTGCTCAGTAGCAACAAAGGTATCAATGGTGCCCCGGCGTTTTCGCCCGATGGCAGTAAAATCGCGCTGACACTGTCGCGTACCGGCAATCCAGAAATCTACACGATGGATTTAGCCAGCGGCGCGCTGACACAAATCACCAAGAGTTTCTCAATTGACACCGAGCCGGTCTGGATGCCGGGCGGCGGGCAAATTTTGTTTACCTCAGATCGCGGTGGACGGCCCCAGGTGTATCGCATGAACGCGGATGGCTCGGGCGTGCAGCGCATTACCTTCGAGGGAACCGAAAATGCGCGTGCGTCGGTGAGCGCCGATGGCAAAAAAATCGCGGTCGCGCAGGGTCAGCGCAACGTTTATCACATTGCCATGATTGATCGCGAACGCGGCGAGCCTGGGCAAGTCAGCACGGTGTCACACGGCGGCCTAGACGAATGCCCAAGCTTTGCGCCGAATGGCAGCATGATCTTATACGCCGCGCGTGAGGGTGGCCGCGGTTACCTGGTGGCCAGCAGCGTTGATGGTCAGACCACTCAGCGCCTGACGATTGCCGAAGGCGATGTGCGCGAACC
>JANNYO010000137.1:0-4172 GCA_031410115.1 Rhodanobacteraceae bacterium
GCCTGTCGAAGCATGTAACAGCAGACTTCGTGATGCCAAATGCTTTTGTTAGTAAATTTACGGCTCTGCCCTTCGACAAACTAAAGGCGCGAACGGCGCTTTTATAGGTCAATTCAAACATACCTTTGCCGGGTCTATAAAACCTCAGTTGACTCGTTTGCCGTGTCGCCTTGCGGCGGGACTCATTTGCCGTGTCGCCTTGCGGCGGGACTCATTTGCCGTGTCGCCTTGCGGCGGGACTCATTTGCCGTGTCGCCTTGCGGCGAGACTCTTGATCGCCGGCGTAACCGCCAGTGATGGCCTGCAGGGGCAAGTGATCGGCGCTTACACCCTGCGCGAATTGATCGGGCGGGGCGGCATGGCGACGGTGTATGCCGCAGATCGCAGTGACGGTAGTTTCAAGCAGCCGGTTGCGGTCAAAATCCTGCGCCGCAACTTACATTCGGAATTGGAACAGCGCCTGTTTGCACGCGAACGCCAGGCGCTAGCGGGCACCCGGGCGTGGCACGCTTAATCGACGGCGGCATCACCCCAACTGGCACGCCGTATTTGGTGATGGAGCTGGTGCGTGGCCAAGATTTACTCAGTTATGCGCGCGCACGAAATTTGAGCGTGCGCGCGCGCGTGCTGCTATTCGGCAAGGTCTGTGACGCAGTGAATGCTGCGCATCAGGCGCTGGTTGTGCACCGCGATATTAAGCCGGCAAATATTTTAGTCAGCAGCGATGGCCAGCCCAAACTACTGGATTTTGGCATTGCCAAAATCTTGAGCGAGGACGATGCGCATCTGCCGACTACCTTCGCGCCGATGACGCCGGAATATGCCGCACCCGAACAGTTCGACGGCCGCGCGATCACGACGGTGGCGGATGTTTATGGCCTGGGCGTGGTGTTGTGGTGCCAGCCAACAATCTTAATCGCTCCGTCAATATTCGCTTTGCCGACCCAGCTCGGGGTGATTTTCGCCAACGCATCAGCTCGCAGGCGGTGGATGTACTGCCGCCCGTCGCCGGTGATGATCGTGATTTGGACAATCGCCCGTACGATCAATTCAACACCATCTACAGTGCCACCAATACCACCACGCCGCGCGATGTCGGTGCGTATGAAAGACTAGCCAGTGACCCGTGGTTGATCAATGGCGACTTCAATGGCGATCTCAATCTGTGGACACTCGCATCCTTCCCCGCATCCACCACCTACAGCACGCTCAATGGCGCGGGCAGCAGCGGCGGGTCGCTGAATTTTAGCCGTGGGGCAATTGTCGGCGAGCCGTTTCCATTTCAATTCAACGTTGCGCATCAATGCTTCAATGTGCCCGCACCTGGCGTTTACAGTTTGACCGCTCAAGGCCGTGCGCCCGGCCCGGCTTTCATCAGCCACGATCGGCCGTGGATCCAAATGGTGGTGTATTACAACTCCGGCAATTGCACCGGCGCCTTTGACGCGACCGCAGAGGCGTTTATCCCCAATAGCAATAGCTTTGCACCATTGACCACACCGGTCAGCTTTACCGTCACCCCGGCGCTCTTTACCCCAAACACCAGTATCGAAGTGCGCTTGAATATCACCCAAGACGTTGCTGAAACGGGCATCGACGCCGGCTTTGATCAGGTAGTGATGACCGGTGCGTCATTGGACAAAATGTTTGCCGATGGCTTCGAGTGATGGGTTTGCTTAAGCTTAGCTCTGCCCAAATCTGTTAAGCCCCCACGCTGCACACTGCGGTATTCTCTGCGCCCCGAAATAACTTGAATGGATGGCACTGATGAGCATTGAACAATTAGAAGAAATCGCGCTGCAAATGGTCGCGCCGGGCAAAGGCATTATTGCCATTGACGAATCAAACGCCACGATAAAGAAGCGTTTTGACGCGTTGAAGATTGACTGTTCAGAAGAAAATCGCCGTGCCTATCGCGAGCTATTGCTGACCACGCCCAAGCTTAGTGATTATATTTCTGGCGCGATCTTGTTCGATGAAACGCTGCGCCAATCCACCAAAGACGGTCGCCGATTTACCGATGTGATGCTGAAAAACGGCATTTTGCCCGGCATCAAGGTGGACAAAGGCCCCGTACCGCTTGCGGGCTACCCAGGTGAAGTCGTGACCGAAGGCTTGGACGGTTTGCGCCAGCGCCTCGAGGAATACGCCAAGCTTGGGGCAAAGTTTGCCAAGTGGCGCGCGGTGATTAACATCTCCGAAGATGCGCCGTCCGGTGCGGGTATTTCCGCTAACTGCCATGCGCTCGCGCGCTACGCCGCACTGTGCCAGGAGGCGGGCATTGTGCCGATGGTGGAGCCGGAAATTATGATTGATGGCGATCACGATATTGAAGTGTGCTACGACGTCACCGAGTCCACCCTGCGCGCGCTGTATGATGAAATGTACAGTCAAAACGTCATGCTGGAAGGCACGATTTTAAAAGCCAGCATGGTGATTTCCGGTAAAGACAACGCGGATCGCGCGGGTATCGATGAAGTCGCAGAAATGACTATGCGCTGTTTGAAATCCACCGTTCCGGCAACCGTTCCTGGCATTGTATTTCTGTCCGGCGGGCAAAGCGACGAAGACGCCACCGCGCACTTAAATGCATTGAATCAATTGGGCAATAAGCCTTGGCCGCTTAGTTTTAGCTATGGCCGAGCGATGCAGTCGGCGGCATTGAAAGTCTGGTCGAAAGATCTGGTGAAAAACTACGCTGAGGCGCAAGCGATCGTCTACGCGCGCGCCAAAGAAAATGGCTTGGCAGCATTGGGTAAGTGGAAAAAAGCTTAAATTTTTAAGCGGCGCAGGCGCCGTCTGCGCCGCTTATTTGCTCGACCAGTTTTAAAAATTTGCCCGCAAATCCATGCCGGCGTAAAGCCCAGCAACCTGACGCGCATAACCGTTAAACAGCAGCGTCTCAACACGCTTGGTGCGAAACAAGGAAAAGCCGGACCCGGTCAATTTGCGCTCAGTCGCTTGCGACCAGCGCGGATGGTCAACCTTCGGATTAACGTTGGCGTAAAAACCGTATTCGTCCGGGTTTGTGCCGTTCCAGCTGGTGAACGGTTGGCGTTCGAGGAACTCGATTTTGACGATACCTTTGATGCCTTTAAAACCGTATTTCCAGGGTGTGATCAAGCGCAACGGCGCGCCGTTTTGGTTCGGCATCACGCGGCCATAAAGTCCCGTTGCCAATAGGCTCAAAGGATGCATTGCCTCATCAATGCGCAGCCCCTCGCGATACGGCCAGTCCAGCGTCGCGTAATTTTGCCCGGGCATGCGGCTACGGTCATTGAGCGCGGTAAAAGCGACGTATTTTGCTTTTGAAGTCGGCTTAAAGCGTTGTAAAACGCCTGCTAGCGGCACGCCCGCCCACGGCAACACCATCGCCCAGGCTTCAACGCACCGGTGCCGATAGATGCGTTCTTCTAGCGCGAAACCTTTGATTAAATTGGCGAAGCTAAATTTGCCCGTGACTTCGCACTCGCCGGCAATTTCGACCGTCCACGGAAATGGCGCAAAGCCTTTCGCCTGCTCCGGCGGGTCATCTTTGCTGGTGCCGAACTCGTAGTAATTGTTGTACGAGGTGGCATCGTTCCAAGTCGTTAATTCATCGCCGCTGATAAAGTTTGGATTTTTAACCAAGTTTTTAATCGTCGGGCTGACATTGCTGGCCACTGCGTTTGTGGCAAAACCGGCAATCGACAAGCCAGCCGTCTGCAAAAGCCCGCGCCGAGTTAAGTGCCGTGTTCCGAGCGGAACCCGAGAAATCAGGCCCGAATTTTGAAAGCGCCGGTAGTGGGCTTCTGATGTGATTTCGGAGGCGGGTATATCGCTGCCGGAAACGGCGGGATCAATGTGCACGCAAACTCCTTTAGACTGACAGTGCGCAGACGATAGCTGATTTTTTCGACATTTTTCCGTGTCGCCTTACGGCGAGACTTTTTTTCCCGTGTCGCCTTACGGCGAGACTTTTTTTCCCGTGTCGCCTTACGGCGAGACTTAAAAAACAAAAAAGCCCAGATCACGCTGGGCTTTTTTGCAGTTTAGACGGCTGAGATTAGCAACTACTTATCTTCTTTCACTTCGGTAAATTCGGCGTCCATCACGTCATCTTTCGGTGCTTCCGGTGCCGCGCCACCATCTGGGCCCGCGCCGCCTTCGGCTTTGGCGCGGGTTTGCGCCAA
>JANNYO010000138.1:0-3314 GCA_031410115.1 Rhodanobacteraceae bacterium
CGTGAACTTAAAGCGCTCGGCGTGCGCTTATTAGTAGATGATTTTGGCACAGGCTACTCATCGTTAGTTTCCTTTACTCACGCGGCCTTTGACGGTCTGAAAATTGATCGCGGCTTTATCGAAGATATAGAAATCAACGAACGTAACCGCGCCTTGGTCAAAACCATGTGCCAGTTTGCGCGGGATTTGAACATGAGCGTGGTGTGCGAGGGCGTCGAGCGCGCGAGCCAATCCGAAATTTTATTGGAGTTGGGCTGCGTACTGGGGCAAGGCTTCCGCTATGCCCCAGCGTTGCCGCCCGAAGCGTTTGCAAGCCGCTTGCAGTTGGCCAAATAACGCGCGCCGTTTCCGCGCATTGCGGCCCATTTTCGCGCGAACTCAATCCCACGCGACTTCGCTGAAATTTTATTTCTCTATATTTTTCATGCAGTTAGCCAAGCGACTCAGGCTGGCACACTCTCTGCATCATCGTAGCCTTCTGCGCTGCTGAGTGAAAAATCATGGGTATACAATGGCTGCCTGAACTGCGCCGGTTTCGCAAAAACATCGGCAGCAATCTGCTGATCATTGCCCTATTAGGCATTGGTTTAGCGGCAACAATGGTTATTTTTAACTTCACCAAAGCGCTCGTGATTGACCCCCTGCCCTTTGCCAACGCGGCAAAGCTTGAGCGCATAGGCTTAGTCAGCAAAGAATCGGACAATCTCGATGAAGTCAGCGGCTTGCTGCTAGCCGACTGGATGCAGGCCATTGCACCCGTTTCAATACCAAGGTCTGCACCTGACGGCCCGAAGCAAACCCCGGCGGCGACACTTTTCGCAATTGGTCAAGGCACGATTAACCTAAGCGGCGCTGCCGTTAACGGCGCCCGTGCGGAGCGATATGACGGTGGCTTTGTTTACGGCGCGATGTGGACGGGCTTGGGCATAAAACCGGCATTTGGGCGAGATTTTCAAAGCGCAGACTTTGCCCCCGGCGCGCCGAAAGTCGCCATCATTGGCGACAAAATTTGGCGTACGCGCTATAGCAGCGATCCGAACATATTAGGCAAACCGGTGCGCATAAATGGTGCGAGTGCCGAAGTCATTGCCGTGATGGCGCCGAACATGTCATTCCCAAGACGTGAGCAGATTTGGACGCAGGCAGTTTTAAATCGCGACAGCACAAGCCTCACGGTATTTTTAATGCGCGATTCCAGGTTTGAGCAAAATTTAAGTGTCTTGCAACAGCTGTTTCTTGCGCAGAAAAAGCAAAATAATGATGTGGATATCGATCTGGATAGCTATATCAAGGTTGGCAATACGTCGCTGAGTGATTGGGTTGTTGACGATCAAACGCGCGCTTTGACCGGCATTATGCTGACCGCAGTGGTGTTGCTTCTGGTCGCAGTGTGCTTGAACGCAGCCAGCGTTTTGCTGGTGCGGCTACTGGCGGAACAATCGCAAAATTCAGTGCGTTTAGCACTCGGTTCAGGCTGGCAGCCCTTAGCCGCAAGTGCGTTGGCACAAAGCCTAATGCTGTCCTTTTGTGGCGCGCTGCTTGCAGGTTACTTGGCGCGCTGGGGTGGTGAATATGTGCTCAGTATGTTTGATGGCACCGACGAAGGTTTTCCCAGCTGGATCGACATTCGTAATTCTGCCGGGCGCGGCTATTTGTACAGTTTCGCTTTTATTTGCGCACTTTTGACCGCAGCGCTGCCGATTTTGCGGCTGCGCAGACTCGCGCTGAGCGGCCCGCTGCGCCAGGGCGGGCGCAGCGTTACCGCCACGCAAACCGGCGCGCGCTGGCTGGTGTTTGTGCAGGTGACAGTGTCTTGCGCAGTGGTGCTGTGTGCGGGTGTCGTTTTTCAACAAGTACAGGCAATGATTTCGCATCCAGTCGGTGTTGACAGCAGCCAACTCGTGTCTGGGCGTTTAGGCTTGTTTCCGGAACGTTATCCCGACGCCATAAGCCTGCAAAGATTTCGCACCACACTTGCGGAAAAACTGGCACAAAATAGCAACTTGAAAAGTGCAAGCCTAGCCACTGCCCAGCCTGGCAACATGGGCGAAAACCACCCCGTTGGTTTACCTGGACGCGCACCGGACGACCCTGAAGTCAGCTATCTAGGCTACGCCGACGAGCGATTTTTAAGCACCTATCAAATTCCGCTAATGGCCGGGCGTGACCTGAATGCAGCGGATTCAGCCGCGTTGGCAAGCGGTTCGAAAAACTGCGTCGCACTGATCGACGCGCGGTTAGCGAGCAAAATGGGCGGCGTTGCAGCGGCATTGGATCAGAATATTGAAATGAATCCCACCTCGCAAAAAGCCGAGCAAGTTCAATGCCGCGTCGTTGGAATCACTGCGCCGTTTGAACTAAACGATTTAGACGGCGAGCTGCGCCCGGCAGTTTTGCTACCGATCTCAGCGATGCAGTTGATCGCAGCGACTGAACCAAGATTTTTAACCGTAGCCGCGCGCACCATCGGCGCACCCGGCGCTTTTAAAGATGAATTGGCGCAAATTGTCAGCAGCGTCGATGCGGATCTGCCGGTGTATTGGCTGCGCACGGGCACCGAAGTGATTGCCGCGAACACGGCGGGCAACCGAGTTCTCGCGGTTCTATTTGCCGGTTTAGCAGGCATCGCATTGGCGCTTTCCGCCGCTGGCCTTTATGGTTTGCTGGCTTTTCAAGCGGCCCAGCGCAAGCGTGAAATTGGCGTACGCTTGGCATTGGGTGCGCGGGCTTTTGATGTATTGCAAGCACTGTTTGGCACCAGCTTGCGTTTGGTTGGCATTGGCTGCATCACCGGGGTAGCGCTTGCGTTCGTTCCAGCAATGCAATTGGGTTCAGTCGTTTCCGATACGCCCATCCAATACTTAGGCCTGATCTGGGTATTTGCGATTTTCGCGCTAACGACTTTGGTTGCAGCGATCAAGCCGGCATTGGGTGCGCTTTCTGTCACGCCGCAATCGGTGTTGAAGCAAGACTGACTACTTAAACCTAGATCCGGCAGTTGACCGCTTATTAACTTCGCCAAGCCAAAACATATTGGCAAAATACGGGGCACACTCTTATCCGTCCAACTGCCGGATCTAGGTTAAATGCGCTTTGCGCGGCGCAATTTCGGCTGATCGCTTGGGAACCTTTGCCGCACATGCTAGTCTGTGCCGCGCTACCACTTGATTGGCGCGCCACAAATCGATGTCTAAAATTTGCCACTGGCTATTGATTGTTACGCTGTTCGCACAAGCGATCAGCCAAACATCGGTTGCGGCACATTTGAGTCTCGCCGAACAGGCGACACGGCAGATAAGTCTCGCGATAGCGAC
>JANNYO010000139.1:0-4959 GCA_031410115.1 Rhodanobacteraceae bacterium
CGGATTTTGGCTATTAAAACCGCCTTACAAAGATCTGGCGGATCGGGCGGTTAAATTTTTGACGCGGGGCTAAGCATCCTGCCAGTGCCTCACTTTCATCCAACTTTGTCAAAGCCCGCGCTAGCCTAATTCGGGTGCCCACGCGCTCGCTGAGCGAATGGGTAATAAAATCCAGAATCATCCTCAACCGGAGTTTCAATATGCGTAATTTCCTAATTATTCCAATGCTCATCAGCAGTATCGCGCTTACCGCTTGCGGCGATACCGCCGCGCCGGAAACGCCAGCGGTGGTAGCGGCGGTAGCGGCCAACGAAAGCAAAACCGTGGTCACTGCGCCGGCCGCGACAAATACGCCCGTGGCAACCGAGGAAATTGCTGTTTTTAAAATCAAAATGGGTGATTGTTTAAACGGCGACGCTGGTTCTGGCGAGGTCGATTCAATGAAACGCGTCGACTGTAGCGAACCGCATTTGTATGAGGCTTACCATATGGAATCCATGCCCGACGGCGATTTCCCGGGTGAAAAAACAGTAAGCGATTTGGGTGAATCGGTTTGCAAAGCAAACTTCGAAGCCTTTATCGGCAAGTCGTTTGACGAGTCAGAGTTAACGCTCACCTCTTTGTATCCGACCGATCAAAGCTGGAATTCGAAAAACGATCGCGAACTGGTTTGCCTGATTACCACCCAAGATGACAGCAAACGCTCGGGCTCGGCGAAGAATTCAAAAGCCTAGGGGCGTCTAAAACCTGGGGTCACGAATCCAAATAACGCCGTCTTCGACTTTCGTTTCTAAAGTCACGGTCGGCGTGTAGGCCGGTGCACACAGCGCGGCGCCGGTTTTAAGATCAAACACCGCACCGTGGCGGATGCATTCAACGGTGCTACCCACCACCGTACCGCCGGCTAATTCGCCGCCATCGTGTGTGCAGACGTCTTCAATCGCGTACAGCGTGCCGTCGATGTTATAGATCGCGGCCATTACGCCATCAACGGCCAGCGCTATAAATTCGCCTGGCAGTAATGCGCTCAATGGCCCAGCTTGCGTCCAATTGCTCAAATGACGTTCCTATTCAAATTAGCTGGGGAAAAATTGACGCTCATGGGCGCAGATATCGATTGAGCAAACCCTGCGCCAAACCGCCTGCACGCGTCGGGCTTTGCCGCTGCAGCGCGTCGAGTTTCAACGATAGCGCTTCGAACGATTCCGCGCACAAAGTGCTGTGCCCAACTTTGCGGGCGCTGCGTGCGGATTTGCCGTAGTCATGCCAGGCTAAATTTGCAACCGCAAGCTGTGGCAATGCGTTCGGTAATTCGCCGACCCAATTGAGCATCAACGATGGCTGACGCACGGCGGTGCTACCCAGCGGCAAGCCACTAACGGCGCGCAAGTGATTCTCAAACTGCGAACATTCTGCGCCTTCAATGCTCCAGTGCCCACTGTTGTGCACGCGCGGCGCCATTTCGTTGAGTACAAGCGCCTCGGCCACTTGGAAAAATTCGAGCGCGAAGGTGCCGACGTAATTGAAACGCTCGGCGACGTTTTGGGCATAGGCTTCCGCCAATGCCGCCAACTCAGGCGTTGTGCGCGCAGGTGCCAAACTGACCGCTAAAATTCCGGCGTCGTGGACGTTTTCAGTGAGCGGGTAGCTGCGAAAATCGCCATTTTCAGAACGCACGGCAAGCATCGACAGCTCGCGGCTAAAGGGCACCAATTGTTCGTACACGCAAGGACTTAACCCTAAGCGTGCGAATGCAGTTTCGGCATCGCTTAATTTGTCCACGCGGGTTTGGCCCTTGCCGTCATAGCCTAAAGTGCGGGTTTTCAATATCCCGGGCACACCTAGTTCTTGCACGGCCTGAAGCATCTGCAAAGGCGTGCTGACCGCGCGAAACGGTGCGACCGGAATGCCGAGTGCAGCAAACGCGGCTTTTTCACTCAAGCGATCCTGCGTCATCGCCAAAACCGCTGGATTGGGCGCAATTTTAATATCATCGGTTAACGCTGCCAAGGTGCTGGCCGGGACGTTTTCAAAATCAAAGGTCAGCACGTCTAGATCGCGCGCGAACGCCAGCAATGCCGTGGCATCGGCAAATGCGCCACAGGTTAACGGCGCCAATGTGCCGGCGCAGGCATCAGGTGCTGGATCATAGATTTTGAAGCGCAAACCTAGACGCGCGCCGCTGAGCACCAACATCCGCGCCAGTTGTCCGCCGCCGACGATGCCAATACTTAATGCCGTTTTTTTTGCCTCGATTTGCGCTTCGCCGCTCATAACCTTGGATCACCCTGCGCCAATACCTGTGCGGTTTGAGCCGCGCGAAAGGCATCTAGTTTGACGGCGATTACCGAATCGGTCAGCGCGAGGATCGCCGCTACTGTCAAAGCGGCATTTGCGGCACCCGGCTCGCCAATCGCAAACGTCGCCACCGGCACGCCTTTGGGCATACACACAATCGATAGCAGCGAATCAATGCCATTCAAGGTTTTTGACGCTACCGGCACCGCGAGGATCGGCAAAGGCGTTAGTGCCGCCAACATGCCGGGCAAATGCGCCGCGCCACCGGCACCGGCAATAATGATTTTTAAGCCACGCGCACGCGCTGATTTGCCATATTCGTGCAGTAAGTCCGGCGTTCGATGCGCCGAAACCACGCGCACTTCAAAGGGGATGGCGAACTCGGTCAAGATCTCAGCCGCCGGTTTCAACGTTGGCCAGTCGTTTTTTGAGCCCATTACTAGGCCGACTAGAGGGCTCTGGAGCGGCAATTGTCCGAGCGAATTAACATCTTCTGACATGCAGGGCTTCCCAGCAGCGCGAAAGCGCGCGATTCTAGCGCACCCATCTATTTCTGAGTGCTTCATGGCTGCGATTGATCAAAAACTGCTTGATATTATTTGCTGCCCGGTCAGCAAAGTACCGTTAGTGCCGTTAACGGCAAAACAGCTCAGCGCACTCAACGCGCAAATTTCTGCGGGTACAGCGCTGAATGTTGACGGCCAAACGCACTCGGGTGCGGTGACCGCTGCACTGTTGACGACGGATGGCAAAATTATTTATCGCATTGAAGATGGCATTCCGGTGCTGTTACCAGAGGAAGGTATCGCAACTTTGCAATTTCCAGACTTTCCCCGAAGTTGATGAGTGGCAAAAATTTATTTCCGTAAAAATCGCGTTGAATTTTCCTTTTTATTGTCTTGCTTTGTAAACCGATGCAGTTCGGCACTGCTATTCTCAAAAACTCAGCTAATCTTGAAGTGCGCAGACACAATCAACACCGCGTCAAAGTGTCGTCAGCTCAAAAGTTAAAGGTATGCACGAATGAGCAGTAATTTCGAACCCAATAAAGTGATCGATCTTCAAAGCCGTCAGGCACAGCAGACAGGCGCGCCGAACGAGCGCTTCAACGAGATCGTCAAAAATTTGCGCACCAGTGCCCTCAAACGTTTTGGCGCAATGGTCAGCGGCATGTTTGACGGTGTTGATGATGCGTTGTTTGACATGGCTGAGAAAGCGGAAAATAACTCGATTCAAACGCGGTTTTTCGATGGCATGCGCGAGGTGCGGAAAAAACGCCCGGCCATGGAGCGCGCAGCACAGGACGGTTTAAGTAAATCCTTTGCTGAATTTGTACAGCCCAACCGACGCGCTATTGACGCGCAAAAACAGCAAGAGGCCGGGCTGTCGTTGATTGACGAAGCCGAGCTTGAAGAATCGCTCGCCGGTTCAAGCATGGCGGGCAAAGCCGAAAATAAGTCGTCGCGCGTTTTATTCTCAATGAATCAGCGCTTGAGCGTTCTGATCAATGGCAGCAAAGTGGGTGATGACGAAAACCCGGTCGGACCCAAAAACGTCATTAAAGCCTTTCAAAATACTTTGAAAGAGCTGGAAGGCGAAATGTCGACAATCAAGCTTATTATTTTGAAATTGTTTGATAAGCATGTTATCGGCAATCTCGATTCGCTCTACGAAGAGCTGAATCAGCAGCTAGTTGAGGGCGGCGTTTTGCCGCAGCTTAAACACCAAACGATGCAGCGCAGGCCAGGTGGGGCCAGCGGCAACGCGATGGGCGCACCAGCCGGCGCAGCGGGTGAAAATTTTGCTCCTGATCAAGGCGTTGCCGGCGGCAATTTTGCGGGCGGGTCAGGGGCGATGGGGCCAGGCCAAATGAATCAGGGCATGTCGGCTGGAATGGCGGGCATGGGCGGCGGCGAATACGGCGGGCAATCGGCTGAATCAGCGCTCCAGGCTGAGGTTTTCAATTCTTTGCGCAGTCTGCTCGCGGCGCGGCACTCAGGCTACGGCGGGCAAAACTTCGCGCCTCAACCCAATGCTCAGGGCGGCTACAGCGCGTTCGCGCCGATGGCACCCATGCAGCCGCAGGGGCCAACGCTGTCGGCGGCAGATTTAATTAACGCGCTGTCGATTCTGCAAAATCAGGCGGGTGCGGCCCAGGCCGGTCAGGGTATGCAGCAAGGTTTTGGCTTCAGCGCGATCGCACCGAGCGTACAAGCCGTCGCGCAGATGAAGGACGAGCTGATTCATCAGGCGGAAAAACTAGGTGGTGCAGATCACAAAGTCACCGCCGCCGACGAAGACACCATTGATTTAGTCGGCATGCTGTTTGAATTTATCTTGCAGGACAAGAACTTACCGGCCGAAATTCAGGCGCAGCTTGCGCGGCTGCAAATTCCTTACTTAAAAGTAGCCATTTTAGATAAGCAGCTGTTTGCCAAAAAAGAACACCCGGCGCGGCGTTTGTTAGATGAACTTGCGCAAGCCGGCGTTGGTTGGAGTGAAGAATCCGATAAAGATCACCGCTTGTTTCAGCGCATTCGACAAATTGTCGAAAGTTTGTTGAAAGATTTTGATGAAGATACCGGCATTTTCGAGCGTGAATATCTAGCGTTCGTTGAATTCTTTGCCAGCTTAAAAAAACGTGCCGATGTCGCCGAGCAG
>JANNYO010000140.1:0-11016 GCA_031410115.1 Rhodanobacteraceae bacterium
CCGCCGGTCAAAATAGCCATGTCTTCCAGCATCGCTTTACGGCGATCACCAAAACCAGGCGCTTTCACGGCGCAGACTTTCACGATGCCACGAATGGTGTTAACCACCAAAGTTGCCAGCGCTTCGCCTTCGACTTCTTCGGCGACGATCAACAAAGGCTTGCCAGCCTTCGCAACGGCTTCAAGCAGCGGTAACATTTCGCGCACGTTGCTGATTTTCTTGTCGTACAACAGCACGAATGGGGTTTCCAGTTCGGCCTTCATGGTTTGCTGGTTGTTGACGAAGTAAGGGCTCAAATAGCCACGGTCAAACTGCATGCCTTCGACGGTGTCGAGCTCATTTTTCAGGCCCGAACCTTCTTCCACGGTGATCACGCCTTCTTTGCCCACTTTCTTCATTGCGTCCGCAATGATTTCGCCGACTTCTACGTCGCCGTTCGCCGAGATCGTACCGACTTGAGCAATCGCTTTGTCGTCTTTGCAGGGCTTGGAGCTATCTTTCAAGTCCGCAACCGCAGCTTCAACCGCTTTGTCGATACCGCGCTTGAGATCCATAGGATTCATGCCGGCCGCAACAGCTTTCATGCCCTCGCGGATCATTGCTTGCGCGATCACGGTGGCGGTGGTGGTGCCGTCGCCAGCGACGTCGGAGGTCTTGGAAGCCACTTCCTTGACCATCTGCGCGCCCATGTTTTCAAACTTGTCGGCAAGTTCAATCTCTTTGGCAACCGAAACACCATCTTTAGTGATGGTGGGTGCGCCGAAGCTCTTTTCGAGTACGACATTACGGCCCTTCGGGCCCAGTGTTACTTTGACTGCGTTTGCAAGCACGTTCACGCCGCGCAACATGCGGGCGCGTGCATCTTCACCAAAACGGACGTCTTTAGCTGCCATGGTCTTAATTCCTTAAAATGTTTTGTTTCTAAATTTGGTTTTTGAATTTTTTGACTTCAATCAAGCCTTGGGGAGAACCAAGCCATTTGTTCGAGAGCAAGGCGCAAGCGATGGCAAGTAGGAATTGGCTCTTGCCAATGACGACCGCAGACACTCGCGCAGCAACGCCGCTATCGGACAAATGGCGACGTGTTATCCCTCGATGATGGCGATAAGATCTTCCTCGCGCATCACCAGCAACTCTTCGCCGTCAACCTTAACTTCGGTGCCGGAGTACTTGCCAAACATGACCTTGTCGCCAGCCTTGACAGCCAAAGCGCGAACATTGCCGTTTTCTAAAATTTTGCCAGCGCCGACCGCGATGATTTCGCCTTTAATGGGTTTTTCCGTGGCCGAGTCTGGAATCACGATGCCGCCAGCGGACATGCGTTCTTCTTCCATGCGCTTCACAATGACGCGGTCGTGTAATGGGCGTAGTTTCATAGTTCACCTTTCGAGTTAAAATAAGTTGTTGAATTTTCTGGACTTTTTTAGTGCCCAGGTGGCTTTTTATGACCGCGCAGTGCGCGGGTGTTCCACCAGACGGGCGTAACTTGGGTGCATGCAAATGGAATTCAAGGGCCTAGTGCCGTTAGATTGATTTAATGCAGTCAACTGGAAAAAATGTAGGCAATAGAAAAATGCCTATTCTTGCCCGGTACGCGCCCCTATAGCGTCCGTAAATCGCCACTTTGACGGACGAGTATCGTCGTACTTTCTAAATCAGGCCAAACTTGTGCGCGTTTCATTTGCCTTCTTATTCTTAATTCTTGTTGGTAGCGGCGGGCAAGCTGAGCCACTCGCAGTGCTACCTGAGGACAGTTTTTCAACCCTACAGTACAAAACGGGTGGAAATGGCTATATGGATTTAGAGGGCCAAATATGGATTACTGGCACTTTGGTTGGCCGTTGGATAACGCTGGTTGATGAAACGGAAGCAAATTACTTGCAATTAACGCTTATTCCCGACCCCAACATGGCGACGCGCATGCCAAGTTACGAAGGCTTTGCCACCACCGTGATTTTCTTAAAAAATGAGACATACGCTCTCAAATCCGTATTTCTGCCCAGTGTTGCGCGTGCTTTACGCAACAAAAAAGTGCTTCGTGTCGAACAACGCGGTGCGTATTTGCTGAGCAGTTTTAGCGTTTCAATTGATTGCGGTCGGCAATCCGCCTTGGCTAATTTAATCCGTATCGACGTGGAAACTGAATCCGCTAAAATAGCCGTGGTAAAGGCTGATGCCTGTGGCTATTCGGATAGCGTCGGCGGCTAAGCTTGCGATTGACGACGAGTCATCTGCCGTGTCGCCTTCCGGCGAGACTCACCTGCCGTGTCGCCTTCCGGCGAGACTCATCTGCCGTGTCGCCTTCCGGCGAGACTCATCTGCCGTGTCGCCTTCCGGCGAGACTCATCTGCCGTGTCGCCTTCCGGCGAGACTCAAATTTTGTCAAACCTCGGAAACTGCAGCGCCAAATCCGAGCCGGTAAAATTCGCCACCCAGCCACTGGGATTGCTAAAAATTCGGATGGCGACAAAAAACGGTGCTGCGCCCATATCAAACCAATGCTTCGTGCCAGCCGGTAAGTTAATCAGGTCATTTTTTTCGCAAAGCACTTCAAACACCTGATCGGTGCCATCAGCGTGTACTGCGTGAATGCTAAACAAGCCAGAACCGGCGACAAAAAAGCGAATCTCATCCTCGGCGTGGGTGTGTTCCGCGAGGAATTTTTGTCGCATGGCTGCGCGATCAGGGTGCTCAGGATGCAGGCTAACGACATCAACGCTTTGATAGTTTCCTTGCTGCATTAGCGCGTTGATGTCAGATTTATACGCGGCCAACACAGCGTCGCTGCTGGCGCCCGCGGTGATTTCAACTGCCGCCCGCCAGCGTTGAAAGCCAACACCAATCGCGCGCAGCTTTTCGCAGATCGCAATTGGATTGCGGGTTTCCAATAGCACCACCGCACTATTGTCAGCACTGAAAATTCGCAGGCGGCTCATGATTTAGCCAACAGCGCTAAGCCAGGGCGTAATTTCAGCAGTTCAAGTTCGCATTCCAGCAAAAACTCAAATGCATCTAAATGCCGCCTGGCATCGTTCATGGTTGCACCCCAGGTATAAATGCCGTGGCCCTCGATCAAATAGCCGTGCGTGATCGGCTCACGATCCATGAATGCGTTGATTTCGCTGACTAACGCAGGCATATCTTGGGTGTTGGAAAAAACCGGCACCCGCATACACAAATCGTGCGTCAAATTGCCAGCAAAGGCTTTCAGCAGTTCATAGTCTTCAAACGCAATAAAGCCCTGGCGCTCAAATAGTTTACTGGCGAGGGTTTGGGCGCGGGAATGCGTGTGTAAAACCGCGCCGGTGCCGGGGAAACGCGCATAAATATGTGTGTGTAGCAGGGTTTCAGCGCTCGGTTTTGCGATGGTGCCTACCGCTTCTCCATTCGCGTCAATGACCATCACGTCATCCGGGGTCAAACGGCCTTTGTGCCGACCTGAAACGGTAATGGCGATATTTTCGGCGTCTATGCGCATCGAAAAATTGCTGCTAGTGGCGGGCGTCCAGCCCAATTCGTAGAGTTCTTTACCGACGTCGCTAATGATTGCCGCGCAATCAGCGAAACGGGATAGGTCAATGGCGCGAATAGCGGAGTTCCTTGCAATAAGTGGAGGCTGGCCGACGAGTTTACGGCAGTTTGCAGCGTCACTCACACGCTTCGCGCAAACTGCACGGTATGCTTAAACTCAAACAAAACTTGAGCCCGCCATGCCAAACCTGTTAACCAGACGCGCAATGATGACCCAAATTGCAGCGACCGTATTGATCGCAGGCTGCACGCCACCGGTGTTAACCGAACTGAGCGAGGATGCGGTTTCGGCAAAAAGTTTGGGTTACAAAACGGATGCAAAACGCGTGGATACGCGCGAATTCCCGAGTTATCGCGATGGACAGATCTGTCGAACCTGTCGTTTGGCACTGCGTACGGACGGTGCGCTGCTGCCATGCAATGCTTATCCAGGGCATTCGGTTGCAGCGCTGGGCTGGTGTGCGAGTTTCGAAGCGCGTTGACGTTTGTTTTTGATGCTTTGATGCTATGATTTGATGTAACGCAATATCGGACACAAAAGCCATGCGCACGACCGTTACCTTAGAAGATGACATCGCCGTAGAACTTGAGCGCATCGCGTTTGAGAGCAGAAAATCATTCAAATCAGTGATCAATGATTTATTGAAACGCGGCCTGCGCGAGGTAAAAAAATCTGCGGTTGATGTGCCGTTTTTCATGGACGCGCACTTTAGTGGAGGGCTAATCAACGGTGGCAATCTTGACAAAGCGACGCAGATGGACGCGGAACTTGAGGACGCATACCTTCTGCAAAAATTGGCTTCGGGCAAATGATTATTCTGGACAGCAATGTCCTGATGTACTCAATGCACCTTGATTTTGAAAAGCACTCGGTGGCAAAGCGCTACCTTACGCGGCAACTTCAAAGTGGCGAATCGATTGGTTTACCCTGGGTGAGTCTACTGGCCTTTATTCGGTTGTCGACAAATCTGAAAACACTAACCATTCGCTTATCGCCGCAACAAGCGCTTGATCAAGTCGAACTTTGGCTCAACCACCCTAACGTTTCGACGCCCGAACCGGGTCGAAGGCATTTTCAAATCATGCATCAGCTCATCTTAAGCGCCGGGCAAGCGGCGAACTTAACCAATGATGCGCATTTGGCGGCAATTGCGATTGAACGCAACGCCACAATGGTCAGCTTTGATCAGGACTTTGCACGTTTTTCCGGGCTAAAAAGCGTGGTTCCGCACGTACTGTAGCGTGCTGCGCTAACTCGCCACACCGCTGACGACGCTCAGCTTAATGCCCAGTTTTTCCATTGCGTCGTGCTCTTGCTTCAAATCCGCGCGCGTCAGCGGATGCGCATTCAGCCACTCCGCAGGAAAGCGCAGTTTTAAACCGCTGCTACCAACGCTGCTTAACTTCATTGCCGGCAATGGCGCGCTGCTGCGTCCGCGGTGAATCACGGCACTCAAACGCAGTAAGGTAGCTAACTTTCGCGCACGTAATACATCCCGCTCGGGCAAGTGTTCGGTCACTTTATCTGGAACGCCACGCCGGTGGCAGCGCACCAAAAGCGATAGCATTTGCTGCTCGTCTTTGGTGAAGCCCGGCAAGTCGGTGTGCGCCAAAATATATGCACCGTGCTGATGGTGCTGAGTGTGCGAGATCGACAGCCCAACCTCATGCACGAGTGCGGCAAAGGTCAAGCTTTCGCGGTCTTCCTCATTTAATGCCCAGCTTGAATCCAGCTGATCGAACATTGCCAGTGCCGTTTGTTTGACGCGTTTTGCCTGCTGCGTATCAACGCTGTGGCGTTTTCCGAGTGCACGTACCGCGTCCATTCGTGGGTCAGAATGTTCCAACCGCCCCAGCATGTCGTAGAGCAAACCTTCGCGCAGCGCCGCTTCACAAACCTGCATTTGTTCGACCTGTAGCTCGCGAAAACAGGCGTCGACCACGGCCAATCCACCGGCGTAAACCAGCTTGCGGTCATTCGATAACCCAGGCAATTTGGCTTTTTCAATATCGCCTGCGGTCAATAGTTTGTCGATCAATTCATCCAAGCCCGCGCGTGTGATCAGCCATTCTGGGCCGCCCATTGCGTGCAAAACCGCAGCGGTGGATTTCAGCGTGCCGGAGCAACCAATCACGCGTTTCCAGCCGCGCTCCAAATAGTGCGTGCGAAAAGGCGTGAATTCCAGCGATAGCCGCTGCTGTAGTTCGCGCCAATCCTTGCGGCTGATTTTGCCGTCTTCGAAAAAGCGTTTGGTGGTGCTGACACAGCCCATTTGCACGGACTCTGCCTCAAACACCTCAAACCCTTGGCCCAAAATAAACTCGGTGCTGCCGCCGCCGATGTCAATCACTAAGCGGCGTTTGCGGGCTTCAGCGAAGGTGTGCGCCACGCCTAAATACGTCAGGCGGCCTTCTTCACGCCCGGAAATAATTTCAATTGGAAACCCGAGTGCGTTTTCCGCTTGCATCAAAAAAGCGCGCGGGTTTTTCATCTGGCGCAGGGTATTGGTGGCTACCGTGCGCACGCGTTCCGGGGCAATTTCGCGCAGGCGTTGACCAAATAGTGCCAAGCAATTCAGTGCGCGTTCGCGTGCGGCGACGCTGAGTTGCCCGTCGGCGGAAAGTCCTGAGGCGAGCCGCACCGGCTCGCGTATGCGATCAACTAATTGCAGCGCGCCATTGGTGTAGCGGCTGACGATCATGTGAAAACTGTTGCTGCCTAAGTCGACGGCGGCAAAGGATTGGCCTTCCAGTGCCGTGTCGCCTGTTCGGCGAGACTTGTCTGCCGTGTCGCCTGTTCGGCGAGACTTGTCTGCCGTGTCGCCTGTTCGGCGAGACTTGTCTGCCGTGTCGCCTGTTCGGCGAGACTTGTCTGGTTTCGCCAGTTGCTCCGGCGTTCTTCCCGGCATCATTCCCGGCGTCATACTCGTCCTGAGTACTCGCCAGTTTCGGTGGCGACGCGTACTTTTTCACCGTTGGAGATAAATTCCGGCACGTGTACTTCCAATCCGGTTTCTAATTTTGCCGGTTTGGTGCGCCCGGTGGCCGAGGCGCCTTTCAAGTACGGTGGCGTATCGACAATAGTCAGTTCAACAAACTGAGGCAGTTGCAGGGCAATCGGCTGATCGTCTACGACCATGACAAAAAAACCTTCCACGCCATCGACCAAATAGTCTTTCAAATCAGGCGCATGCGCCGGGCTTAAGGTGTAAGGCGTGTAATCTTCAGCGTCTAAAAAGACGTAATTTTCGCCGTCCATGTAGGAAAAATTTGCCGGGCGCTTCGCCATATCAACTTCGGCCAAGTCATCGTCGGCACGTAAGCTGAGGTCGGTTTTTAAGGTGGTGCCAACTTGATAGAGGGCGAATCGAAACGTGGTGTTGCCGCCGCGTCCGGTTGGTGATGAGCGCTCGACGCCGCGAACCTGATAGATCTTATTGTCATGCATTACAACGGCGTGGCGTTTGATTTCGGCTGCTTTCATGGATATCGCTCTATGGGTTGGGCGTTGGTGCTGGCGTTGCTTTTACGGGTGCAGGTGCAACTTTTTCAACCGCTTTTTCTGCGGCGGGTTTATCTGGCGTAGCGGTTTTTTCGGCTGTAATCGGCGCGCTTGCGCCTGCCGCGTCCGGCTTGACGGCTTCTGCGGCGCCGCCGCTTGAGCCCTCAACTAAATTACGTTTGGCATCACCATCTTTTTTGAAATCTGTTTCATACCAGCCCGCACCTTTTAGGCGAAACGCCGCGGCGGTCATGCGCCTTACCACGACTGGCTTGCTGCAATTCGGGCATTGATCTGGATCCGGATCTGAGCTTTTTTGCAGCTCATCCCAAACGTGTGCACAGCTGCGGCATTCAAATTCGTAAATCGGCATAAATTAATCAATCACCTTAAAGAGGGGGCAGGGCAGCTGGCAGTGAATAGCCGCAAGCTATTTGGGCGTGATGTGGCAAATTCAATCTGCTTGGACTCTTTTGCTGTGTCACCTTCCGGCGAGATTTTTTTTGCCGTGTCACCTTTCGGCGAGACTTTTTTTGCCGTGTCACCTTCCGGTGAGACTTTTTTCGCCGCCATCGGCTCAGCGCGAACTTTGCCGCTGGCCTTCGGCCAAAAACACCGCGACCGACTGCGCCACATTTAAGCTTTCCACCTTGCCGCTGCCCGGAATAGCCGCGCGCACCTCGCAATGGCTGAGCATCGCATCACTCACACCCGCGCCTTCAGCACCAAAAACGATCACACAGCGCGGCGGTAATTTTTGTTGCCACAGGGATTTGGCCTGGCGCGTGTGCGCCGCGACGAAGGTGAAACCAGCCGCTTTGATTTCAGCAAATGCCGAAATATTGGCTAAATGCACCAGTGGCTGAGCTTCTGCGCCACCCTCAGCGACCCGATACGCGGCACCGCTTAAATCGGTATGGGTGCCTGGGCTCATCAGTACCGCATCACTTTCAAAATGCGCCGCGTTACGTAGGATTGCGCCGAAATTGTGCGGGTTGCTGACGCCATCTAACAGCACCATGCGCACAAATGCTTTGCCTTTCAGTGATTCCAGTAGCTGAGCCAACGCTGGTTTGGGTGCACGCACAATGTCAGCAACCACGCCTTCATGGTGTTCGGTGGCGGCGAGGCGGGACAAATCGTCGAGTTCAACTTCGCGATAGGCCACTTTATTCGCCGCACACCAGCGCAATAAGTCGCCCAGCAGATTTTGCGCACTGCGATGATAGTAAACCTTGCGTATCGCCTCGACGCGGGTGCGCGACAGCCCCAGAACCGCATGTTTGCCATAAATACGCAGTTCTTTGCTTACGTTTTCGTCGACCCGACCCGCCGCTGTGAATTGCTCGGGCTCACTGTGACGTTCATCGCCGTCCGTGTTGCGTCCGTATGGCCGAATTGGGCGATCAGCTGACTTACGTATCCCCTGATTGGCATCACTGCGATTGACGGTGGTGCGAAAAGGTCGTTCAGGCCTGGCCTCACGCGTCTCAGGGCGCCGCTCTGGGCGATTAAGTTGGGCTTTTGGCGTGCCCCACGGGCTAGTACTCGGGGTTGCCGGCTCGTGGCCATCTTGGTTTGCGGGTCTAGGTTTATTAAAAGGGCGGTCTGAAAACTTGCTCATAATTTCGGAAGGTCTATTGGAAATTTAAGTATTAGTTTTGCCTGAGCAAAAAAATTGGGTGGTTAAAATTGCCGCATAACTTGGCATGATGCGAGCGCTGATATGAAGAAATTAACGTGCGTGTTTGACGATTCGCGGATCATACGCCGCCTCCTAGGCGAATAGCTTTTTTGCCTGAATGGCGACGTCAGTTAACTGAGTACGATTATCTCTTCGACCCCACCTAAACCTACGCTGCTACTGCCAAATCCAAAACTCTGGTGGCATAGACGCCCGAAAGCGTTTCGTCACCCGAATGCGCGCGGGCAAAACTTTAGGCTGGCACTGCCGGCGCTTTTGCTAATGCTAATGATGCAAAGCTTTGCTGTGTATCAGCTGCTGCGTCCGGTGACGTTGCGTCCGCCAAAAATTAGGCTGCCCGACGAGCAAATCGAACCGCTGGAATTTGAAATCAATTTGGCCCCTGATGCGCCAGCTGCCGCAGCGGCGCCCGATTCCGCGTCTACAGCCCCATCGTCCGCTCCGGCTCAGCAAAATCCGGGGTCAACGCCCAGCGCTTCGCCCATGCCAACGTCACAGGCAAGCGTTCAAGCGACACCAGTTTTAACTGCCAGTGCGATGACACGCGCGACACCGGCGCCGCAGCCGCTGTTGGCAATCGAAGCCACGCCGGCACCCAGCGCACCACAGATTGTGTTGGTGCCAAGTGTGGCAGTAGCAGCGGAAAGCACGACCGAACAACCAGCGGAGGAGAAAGGCGCAGTCGATGGTGCGCCGGTGTCCGCAGATGCGGATTCGACGCCCGTCCGCCCACTTGCGATCACCGCGAATGCGGCACCGGATCGGGTCGCTGCGGCACCTATTTCGATCCTGCCGGGCGTGCAGGTGCCAATCATCGCGCCGATTATTGCCGCCACATCAGCCGTGCCTGCGCCGGAGTCGCTTGCCAAAACGCAGCCAGATTTGCGGGTAGATATTGCTAAACCTGAGTTAAGCGAAATCACCGTGCCGCAGCCGGCGGTCGACGTTTCGCAACCGATGCGGATCAAGCCTGATATCCCTAAACCGGATTTGCGTGTGGAGCAAAGTCGGCCAAGTAATCCCGCACCGTCCCTACCGCGCGCGGCGCACCCAATCGTCACGCGTGCGGACGTCGCGTCGAACGCAGACGCGGCGAAGCCAAATTTGCAAATTGATCAGGCGAAACCGAGCCGTATTACACCCGTCGCACCGAGCGCCCAAGCGGCTCGACCGGTACTTGAGATATCACGTGCCGATAGCCGCGTCGCAGGTGCGCTCAGCCCACGCAGCTTACAAATTAGTGACGACGACGCAGCACGTCCAAACCTTGCTGTTGCACCACCGATTGCTGTGGATGCGGCGCAATCGGATGCCAACACACCGGATGCCAACACGCTGGATGCCAACACACCGGGTGCCAACACGCCGGGTGCCAGTCAAAGGCAGGGGCAAGATCAAGACTCGACCGGCAGCGGTATGCCAACCGCTGGACTTCTGGGTAATGGCAACCAAGGCTTGCCCGCCGATCCCTTCGCAAACGGTAATGGCGCGGGTGATCGTGACCCAGCCGGGCAGGGCGACACCAGCGACCATCGCAACGAATTTCGCCGATATCACGACCCGTTTGCTGACGATGCACCGAATCCTTTGGTTGGCCTGCGCCTACGCGAGCCGCAGCTTTTTAGTGACATCAGTCATTTTTTGGTGCAAGCGTTCGGCCCGGCAGCGCTTGGTTTCGCGGTGGGTGCAAGCTCTGAAATCGATGATTTCAGCGGCCCAAATGCCGGAATTTTGATTGAAAAGTGGATACAGCAGCATCACAGCGACTTACAGCGCGAATGTCGCTTGCAACAAGACACCATGGATGAACACGTCCGGCGCTTACTGTGTGGCGAGCGATAGCCGCCAGCAATTTCGGCCATAAAAAAAGGGCCGCAATCGGCCCTTTTTTGCAAACTAATAGTGCTTTTAGAAATTCAAACGTAAGCCAATGCCGCCGCCGGTGTCGCCATTGCTGGCTTCGATATTGACCGAAGCGCCGACCGTGTCAGTGAAGAAGTATGTGCCGGTCAGCTTGATGCTAGGGTCCAAACCGTTCACAAAGACTTTTCTAATCAGTGCTTCGCCTTCAAAGCTTTCCGTCATCATGCCGCGAACGCCAACGCCAGCAAAGGCTTTGTTGATCGAACCACTGCCGCCGTCAAAACTTGCGCTAACGCGTGCAAGACCCAACTGGCCAAATACCGCTGCGTTGTCACTGAATTCGTTGCGTAACCCGAGGCCTAGATAGGTTAGATCCACATCTGCACCACCGCCAGAAACTCCGGTGTAATCGAGT
>JANNYO010000141.1:0-14705 GCA_031410115.1 Rhodanobacteraceae bacterium
GCGAAAGATACTCGTTCAGCGCGCAATAAAACATCTAAACGGCGCAAGTTTCGACGACATCCGTACGCAACACTAAAATTTTGCAAATCAATCGATGACGTGGCAACGTCAGGCCACGCCCCCAGAGCTGCGCACTTGACCGATTCAATCTCCACTCAGGCCGATAAAACTCACGCCGATAAAACGCGAGTGACGGAAATGAAGCCCGCTAGCGCCCAAGACACAACGGTAATTCCCCGCTGTGGCAATTGCGCGGCGATCTTGTCTGGGCCGTTTTGCCATATGTGCGGGCAGCCGGTGCGCACGCCTGTGCGTGAATTTTTCGGCTTTGTTTGGGACGGCACCAGTGAGTTTATGCGCCCAGACGGTAAGTTTTTTCGTACCCTAGCTGCGCTGTATTTTCGCCCTGGCCTGCTGACCGCGCGCTATTTAGACGGTCAGCGCGTGCATTTCATTAAGCCGGTCAAACTGTATTTTAGTTTGAGCGTCATTCTGTTTTTATTGGTGAGCTTCGGCGTTAGTTTCGAGTCCAAGCTGCGGCCTCAGGTCAAGGCAGGTGGCGGCGATTTCGTGATCGGTTTTGGTACGCCCAGCGTTGAATCGACGAGTGGCCAAAGCGCGGTGGCAACGGCTCAAGTCAGCGCGACTCAGCCCAGACCGAATCAGCCTGCGCCAGCAAACGCCATCAATACGCCCAACCCCAGAGTAAAAATACGCAACGCTGAGGAAGCCATCGAGTTCGATGTCAACGGCAAGCCGTGGCAAGAACAGAGCAATCCGCTCGTGGTTGTATGGTTACCGACGTTTGCCAACACCTGGATCAATACCAAGCTGGCGCATCTAAACGAAACTGCAAAAATTGCCGAAGCACATCCTGATCGGGTCGCCGATAGCTTGCTTCGCGTATTGCCCACTATGATGTTTGTGCTGCTGCCGATTTTTGCGCTGGTGTTGAAGCTGCTATATTTTTTTCGCAAGCGGCTTTACGCCGAACACTTACTGGTTGCCGTTCAGAGCCACAGTTTTCTGTTTCTAAGCTTCATTGTGCTCACGCTGTTGAGCGATTTGGCGGCACTCGGCAGTGCTGGCGTCGCGAGCATCACGACGCCGGTGATGATTATTTTGGCGTGTTGGATGCCAATTTATTTGCTGTTGATGCAAAAACGCGTCTATCAACAGGGTTGGTTCTGGACCTTATGCAAATACGGCGTTGGCGGCTTTGCCTACACCCTGTTGCTGACGTTCGGTTTGGCGTTTGCCATTGTTGCGGCGTTGGTGTCGATGTAGGCTTTATTGACAATATTCTGCGGAAAAATTTTAATGGCACTGCCCTATTTGCATCAAATTGACCCTGTGCTGCTGCACATTGGGCCGCTGCCCCTGCGCTGGTACGGGCTGAGCTATCTATTCGCGGTGGGCTTTGCCTATTTTCTAGCGACACGGCGCGTGCGCGATTCCTGGCGCGGTTTTAGCCTGCAAGACGCCGAGGATGTGTGCTACCTGGGTTTGATGTCGGCGGTGTTGGGTGGCCGGATTGGCTATGCGTTGTTCTATAACTTCGCCGAATTCCAGGCGCACCCGCTGTCTATTTTTAAAGTCTGGGACGGCGGCATGAGTTTTCACGGCGGCTTGGCTGGGGTAATTGTGGGCTTAGCAATTTGGGCCAAACGCGGCGGGCGTAAACCGTTTGAAGCGCTCGATTTTGTTGCGCCATTAATCCCGGTTGGCTTAGGCGCGGTGCGTTTGTTTGGCAATTTTTTTGGCGGTGAGCTCTGGGGCCGGCGCACAGATTCCCCAGTTGGCATGCTGTTTCCGCGCCAGCCTGAGCTCGAGAGCTACAGCCATGATGCGCTGATACAGGCCTATCAAAGTGGCGCGTTGAATGGTTTTACCCGCCACCCATCGCAGCTGTATCAAGCATTTTTGGAAGGTGTCGTGTTAGCCGTGATCATGTGGTTTTACACCAATAAACCCAGGCCCTATCGCGCCGCAGGCGGTCTGTTCGTCTCTGTCTACGGCATCCAGCGCTTTATCGTCGAATTTTTTCGCCAGCCCGATACACAGCTCGGTTTCGTCGCACTCAAATGGATGACGATGGGACAAGTGCTGTGCCTGCCGATGATCGCGTTCGGATTTTGGCTGATTTACGTGGCTTATCGGGATGCCCGAAAACGCGGGTGAAAAATGTAAGTCTCGCTGCAGGCGACACGGCAGACAAGTCTCGCTGCAGGCGACACGGCAGACAAGTCTCGCTGCAGGCGACACGGCAAATGAGGCAAATGTATCTAGGTTAGTTAAGCTGCTAACGTAAGTTATAAATACTGCGCGCATGACCTATGACGCATGCAATTGCGCGCGCAAATTTGAGACGCTTTAAGACTGATGTTTCCGCGAACCTATTCCCACGCACAGCTATTACTGTATGCCGGGCTATTTACCCATAGCTGCGTCGGCTTGCTGTTATTCGCGCTGGGTGGGCCAAATGGCCCGATGCAGCTGGGTTTGAACAATCGAATTTTGCTGTGGACGTGCTATTTCGTTTTTGGTGCGGCCTACGTTGCGCTGCTGCGGGAACGCAAATCCACGCACCAAGGTGTCACCACGGCGCTGCTGCTTTTGATTTGTGGCGCCACGTTAACCTTTGCTTATGTGATTGCAAACGGGCTTGCGGCGGTGCTTTTGATGGTGTCCGCTGCCGCCATTGCTTACGCCCTACCGCTGCGGCCTGCGCTGTTTTGGATGATTGGCACCAACATCGCGTTTTTGCCAATTTTGGCGGTGCAAGCGAAGTTGCCGGTGATCGAAGTTGTGCTGACGGTTGCGATGTATTTGGGCTGTTCGAGCTTTGTGTTTATGACCGCTTGGATTGGTAAGCGCCAAATGCAGGCACGCGAACAGCTGCGTTTGGTCAATATGGAACTGCGCGCCGCGCAAGCGATGCTGTCAGACACCGAGCGCACCGCCGAGCGTCTGCGCATCTCGCGCGAATTGCATGATTTAGTCGGGCACCATTTGACTGCGCTGGCGCTGAATTTAGAAGTTGCCACGCACCTGACCGAGGGCAAGGCGCGCACCCATGTGCAGCAGGCACAGAGTATTTCGAAATTGCTGCTGACCGACGTGCGTGAAGTGGTCAGCACCCTGCGCGAAGGTGACCCGCTGCAGTTAGATCGCACGTTGAAAACAATGGTGGCTGACGTGCCGATGCCGAAAGTGCATTTGCAGTTGCCTGACCCGTTCGTGCTAAGTGATGCGCCGCGCGCACATGCACTGCTGCGCCTTGCGCAAGAATTGCTCACCAATGCGATTAAACATTCTGGTGCGCGAAATTTTTGGTTGACGTTTGCACTGCGCGATGCCGGTGTTGAAATTAGCGCGCATGATGATGGTCATGGCACCAGCGTTGTAAACGACGGTAATGGCCTTGCCGGAATGCGCGAACGCATGGCCGCATTTGGCGGTACATTGTTGTGCGAAAGCGCACCGGGACGTGGCTTTAATGTTGCAGCATTTTTACCGCTGCGATTAACGACAGCGCCAAGTTCAAGCGCGAATAGCAGTATTGTGTGACTGAGTTAGCGTAGCAATCCGCGAGCGGCGGATATATTGCGAATTAAAGGAGCGAAAAATGACAGCACAAACGAAACAATCGGGCAATGTGGGTGGCATGGGACTCGAGCCGCGCGCACGAATCCGCGTATGTCTGGTCGATGATCAAATGTTAGTGCGCGCCGGAATCCGCAGCTTGCTTGAGCTGAGCGATGCGATCGAAGTTGTTGCCGAAGCGGTCGATGCCGACAGCGCGGTGGCAATCATCCCGCAAATAAAGCCGGATGTTGTGCTGTTAGATATGCAAATGCCCGGCAAGCTAGGGCTTGAGGTACTGCGTGAATTAGGACCGAAAGGCCTGCTGCCGCCCACGGTGATTTTAACGACGTTCGACGACGATCATTATGTTTTAGCAGGACTTCAGGCCGGCGCACGCGGCTATTTGCTAAAGGATGTGTCTTTGGATCAACTGGTCGACGCAATTAAAGTGGTGGCGGCGGGTGGCACCTTAGTCAAGCCCGCGATTACCCAGCGATTGCTGTCCGGTTTGAGCCACTTGGAAAACAAATTTGCTTCACTTGACGTGCCGGATCATTTGACTGAACGCGAAACCGAAATTTTACGCTTGATGAGTGCGGGCTACAGCAATAAAGAAATAGCGCGCGCCTTGGACGTGGCGGAAGGCACGGTGAAAAATCACGTGTCAAACATTTTGTCTAAGCTCGGTGTGCGTGATCGTACCCGCGCAGTTTTGAAAGCGTTTGAGCTGAAATTAGTCTGAAGTTTGGGCGCGACAAAATAGCTTGAGCTTCGCGCTGCCGAATTCTATAATCGGCTTCATTTACCAATGTCACAGAGTCAAATCCATGGGTACATCACCGCTGAATACGCCGCAAGAAAATTCTGTGCTTGCCCGTGAGGCTTACGTAGCGCCGGTTTTAACGTGGCTAGGCGATGTGCGTGATCTAACTTTAGGTGGCTCACCGGGCTCTGGTGACTCTGGCAGTCCGGGTGCTGAGCGCTTCTAACGCATTGTCTTGAGTATTTTGTTTACTTTGGTGCACAGCCGGTAAAGATGACTCTTTTTCCCGTGTCGCCTTCCGGCGAGACTCATCTGCCGTGTCGCCTTAGCGGCGAGACTTATCTGCCGTGTCGCCTTAGCGGCGAGACTCACCTTCCGGCGAGACTTCCCGCGCTGCGATTGCAAATAGCGGGTGTGCCACCACAAATTTGCGGAACACTTGCAGGCCAGCGAATCATCAGTTCGCTGGCCTGTTCGTATCTGTCGGACGAAATCGTCGACATATCTCCCGTGTCGCCTGCCGCCGAATCTGTTGAAGATGCCGGGCAGAGTAGCCCAACGTCATCTGACGCCCGCTTTAGGACGTTTTGGGCTGAACTGGAAGGCAAAGCGCTGCAATTGGTCGCTAAACACTCAACCCAATGTAGTGAGTTCGAATGCGCCGACGCGGCGTTTTCGGTTGCTGCAGATGGAAGTTACGCCGAACTTACTCGTTGTGTCGCCAATCCAGAAGTATGGCTGTTCGGCCCAGCGCTGATCCTGGCGTTGGCGCGGCGCGGTATTTACTGTCTGCATGCCAGCGCATTTAGCGCGCGCGGAGTGGCGACAGTGGTGCTCGGTGCCAGCGGTGCAGGTAAGTCCAGTTTGGCGCGTGCCGCCGCCAACCTTCCAGGGATGCAGCGCCTGTGTGATGACATCACGCCGATTCATTTAGAAAACGGCCAGCTGCGCGTGTTGCCACGTTTTCCGCAATTGAAGCTCAGTGTTGCGGATCTCACGCTACCGGAATCGCTACCGCTCAAACATTTGCTGGTGTTGCAAGCGGCGACGAGCAGCCTACCCAACGAATATCAACCCTTGAATGATCGTGGATTATTCGATGCCTTCACGCGCCACACGGTCGCGACCCGGCTGTTTTCCGGGATTGGTATGCGTGCATGGTGGGGTCAACTTCCACAGATGATCGCTGCAATCACCCACGGACATCTGGTGCGGCCACACTTTGCTGCAGATGCGCCCGAACAGGCTATGCTCAACATCCTTTCCGACTTGGAGCGCGCTTCGGTTTTATGTGGCTGAATTTGCCGTCCCTGCTGTTGCTGGATTTGCGCGTGCGTGCATGCCTGCGCCGATCTGGATTCGCCGCTGCGTTGGGCGCGTTTCCCACAACGAACCGACCTACGCGCGCACCAAAGCCGACGGATGTTGCGCGTGCGCTTGCCGCAGCGCACTGGCTGCGGCGGTTTGCCCAAATGCCCAATCGCTTGCCGACGTTTGCGCGCTGGTTGAATGCCATGGTTGGCCCAAGCGCATGTTTGGATCAATCGATCGCTTTGCGCGCCTACCTAGTTGCCCGTGGCCTGCCGGCAGAACTGAAAATCGGCACCCGGCGCGTACCTGACAATGGTTTTTCCGCACACGCCTGGGTAGAACTGGCGGGCGTTGCACTGGGCGAACGCGGCGAAATGACCAACCAGCACGCCGTTTTCGCAGCGAAATTATGATGACCCATCAATTGTGCGATGGTGTGCTGATACAAAAATTAGGCGCCGAACTGGTGTTGATGCACATCCCTAAAGGCGAGTACTTTGAGCTCAACCGTACCGGCACATTTATTTTTGAAGCATTGATTGACGGCGCGGACGAAACTGCGGTGGCAATTAAACTCAGCACGCACTTTGAAGTCAATCTACCCGATGCCCAAAACGATGTGCACGCATTGATCCAAAGCCTGAGCGCGCGCGGCCTTTTGCAGGTTCAATGAAACCAAAAATCACCGCGACGACACCGATCGAAGTCAGTGCGCGCGGCATGAATGCCGCATCCAGATTGGCGCTGTTCGAGCGCTTTCAACACGCCAATCCCACGCCAAAAACCGAACTTGAATACGCAAGCCCGTTTGAACTATTGATCGCAGTAATTCTGTCCGCGCAAGCCACCGATGTCAGCGTCAATAAAGCCACGCGCAAACTCTATCTGATCGCAAACACGCCGGAAAAAATTGTCGCGCTGGGTTTGAGCAAGCTAACGGAAAGCATTCGCACGATAGGGCTATATCAAAACAAAGCGAAAAACATCCTTGCTACCTGTGCGATCTTGATTGCGCAGCATCGATCTCAAGTGCCGGAAAGCCGCGAAGCGCTAGAAGCGCTGCCTGGCGTCGGGCGCAAAACCGCGAACGTGGTGCTCAACACCGCCTTCGGGCACGCCACCATGGCGGTTGATACGCATATTTTTCGACTTGCCAATCGCATGGGTTTAGCCCCCGGAAAAACGGTGCTAGCGGTCGAAATGGCCCTGCTCAAGCGCATTCCGAAAGCCTACTTACGCGATGCGCATCATTGGCTGATTTTGCATGGCCGCTATATTTGCAAAGCCCGTGCGCCTGCTTGTGGCAGCTGTTTTGTGCAGGATTTGTGTGGGTGGCGTGGGAAGTCGGCGCTTTAGGTGCTTTAGGCACCCTGTCCCAACACCGATACATCCGCCACATTCAAAAATAGCGCTGCGACACGCTGCAAACTTGCCAGCCGATTGCTGCGTATCGCTGGCAACTCTGCCATCACCATCACGGCCTCAAAATACTGATCGACCGGCGCTTGCAGCGCTGCTAGACGGGTCAGCGCTTCGACGTAGCGTTGTTCGATAAACAGCGGCGCGGTGTCATTTGCGGCGGCGCTAACCGCGTGATCGAGCGTGTGTTCGGCGTCAATTTCAAATAGCGTCGGGTCGATCTTGCGCTGCGTGATCGCTGTCAGTTCAGCGCCGTCGAGTTTGCGCAAAATGTTGCGAATACGCTTGTTTGCGGCGCTTAGCGCTGCACTTTCCGGTAAGGCACGAAACGCCTGACAGGCGCGTAGGCGCAGATCAAAATCAAGCAAATCCAGCGGTTTGCGCTCGACTACGGCATCAATCAATGCTGATTCAATGCCGCGCTCAGTGTAATAGGCGCGCAGGCGCTCGACGATAAAGCTGTAAAGTTCCTCATTAAGTTCTGGCTTCGCGGCTGCTGATGCTGGCAACTGTGCGATGGCAACTGCAATCGCTTGCACCAGATCTAGGCGCACTGCGCCTTCGATCAAGGTGCGCGCCAAACCCAGCGCGGCGCGGCGCAGGCCGAACGCATCTTTATTTCCAGTAGGCTTCATCCCTGCGGCGAAAATACCGGCGAGCGTATCCAAGCGCTCGGCTACTGCAAGAGTTTTTCCGAGCGCGCTCGTGGCGATATTCGCACCTGCCGAACGTGGTTGATAAACCTCGTCCAAGCTGAGCGCCAGTTCCGCGCTTTCGCCCTGCGCGTGCGCATAGGTTTTGCCCATTTCACCCTGCAATTCGGGAAATTCGCCGACCATACGGCTCATCAAATCGCACTTGGCAAACAGGGCGGCGCGTTCGGCAATCTGCGCATCGACGGCAAACGCGGGCGCTAAAAACCGCGCCAGTGCGGCAACCCGAACGGATTTGTCCCAGACGCTGCCGAGCTTGGCCTGGAACGTGACGGTTTTAAGCAGCACTTGTAAGTCTGCGAGCGGCGTTTTCAAATCTTGCTGATAGAAGAAATCGGCATCCGCCAAACGCGGGCGCACCACACGCTCGTAGCCATGGCGAATTTGTTGTTCGTCCAAACTATCGATATTTGCGACGCCAATAAATGCCGGAAGTAGCGCACCAGAATTGGTGTCATAAATTGGAAAGTAGCGCTGGTGCACTTCAATAGTGGTGACGATGGTTGCCGCAGGCAAGCGCATAAATTCGGCGGGAATCGTGCACAAAATCGGCACTGGCCATTCGGTTAAGTTGACCACTTCATCCAGGAGGCTGGCACGCAGCGCGGCTTTGCCGCCGATTTCCGCCGCCAATGCCTGCACCCGCGCCTGCACTAAGTCAGCTCGGGCAGTCGGATCGGTTTGCACTTTGGCCGCTACAAGTTTTGCGCAGTAATCATCACAGTGTGCCAATACGATCGCTTCGGGTGCGTGAAACCGGTGGCCATAGCTGATGCGCCCACTGTCCACTCCGAAAGCACCGCACGGCACGATCGCATCATCAAGCAATACCACCAGCCAATGCACGGGGCGTAAAAATGTATGCGTGCTATCGCCCCAGCGCATCGGCTTGGCAATCGACAGGGCGCCTAAGCTTTCGCTTAAAACCTCTGGAATGATCGTAGCGCAAGCGCGGCCTGGCGTGCTTGCGCGGTGCACAAACCAACTGCCTTTTTCAGTTTCCAGTTTCTCAAGCGCCTCCACGCCCACGCCGCAGCTTGCGGCAAAACCCAGCAAGGCCTTGCTCGCCTGACCATTGGCGTCTAACGCCGCCGCAAAAGCGGGGCCCCGACGTTCACTGGCCTGCGCGGCCTGCTGTACCGGCAAATCAAACACCTGCACGCACAAACGGCGCGGCGTCCACAGCGCCTGCGCGCGGCTAAAACTCAAGCCACGCTTGGTAAGGTTCGCCGCAACTTGATCGGCAAACTGCTTCGCAAGCTCCGTCAAACCCTGTGCAGGCAATTCCTCACAGCCCAGCTCAATCAATAAATTCATCGCTAAACATCCTTGTTAGTTAACTACGCGAACGTCGCTATCGAGTGACGTGGCGACTTAAACAGACCCGAGTGTGGCCTGATTGGGCTTGAGCGCTCAAGCCCAGTACGATTTAGATGTCGCATTGTAAGACTTCGACGTGCGCGGGCACTTGACCCGGCGCCTAGCGGTTAATGTGATTGAGTGTTGAGGTTGTATGGATTTGCCGTTTTGCCCTGCGGTACAGCCTTCCGGCGAGACTCACGGGTCGCCCGGCAGCGCGAAATGCTGCTGCTACCCGAAATATTCCAATATTTACCGAGCGCGCCTTCGCCGGAATTATAGGAGTAAGCTAGGCTCAAACTCGGCGCGGTACCGAGGCGAACGGTGCTGGTTAGCAGCAGAATTAGCCCGGTTAGTGCGCACAATGGGTTTCCATCTGAATGAGTTTGCTCACAGGCGGGAACGCGGGCTGCTGGGATTTCGAAATATTTTTTTAAAATGCCTGGTGTAGTGTCATCAACTTCAACTATTGAGTTAAATTCGCATCACTTAATGTGAGTGGGCGAACACGGATACCGTGCCTATTTTTAGCGACATTCAAAGCGCGACGGCCTTGTTAAACGGCGTTGCGCACCGAACGCCGATACTGCGCTCCGACACGCTCGACCAGCGCGTGCAGGGCGAGGTTTTTTTGAAGTGCGAAAACTTTCAGCGCATGGGCGCGTTTAAATTTCGCGGCGCATACAACGCGATGGCGCGCCTTTCAAAGGATGCCGCACAGCGCGGTGTGCTGACGCATTCTTCGGGCAATCATGCGCAAGCAATTGCGCTTTCGGGCAAGCTTTTGGGTATCCGCACGACGATTGTGATGCCTGAAGATGCGCCTGGCGTTAAATTGGCGGCGACGCGCGGATATGGCGGAAACGTCATCTTGTATGATCGTAATCAAAGCACGCGTGAGGCGATTTCGGCAGATCTGATTGCGGCACACGGCTATAGTTTCATTCCCCCGTTTGATCATGAGCATGTGATCGCCGGCCAAGGCACGGCGGGATTAGAGCTGATCGATTCTGTCGCAGATTTAGACGTCATAGTCGTGTGTTTAGGCGGTGGCGGATTGCTGTCTGGCTGCGCGATTGCAGCACGTGCACTGCTTCCAAATTGCACGGTAATCGGCGTTGAACCCGAAGCGGGGAACGACGGCATGCAGAGCCTGCACGCTGGAAAATTAATTCAGTTTAGTAATCCAGACACCATTGCCGACGGTGCCCGCACCGCCCTTTGCGCACGCACGTTTGCACTGATTCAAAGCCATGTGAACGACATCGTATGCGTAACCGATGCACAACTCGTAGCGACCATGTTTTTCTTGTGGGAGCGCCTAAAAATCGTCGTTGAACCCACCGGTGCGCTGGCCGTTGCAGCAATTTTGCATGGCAAAATCGACGTCCGTGGCAAACGCGTTGGTGCGATTATCAGCGGTGGAAACGTTGACTTGCAGCAATCTAGCGAGCTGTTTGCAACGTTTCTAGAGCATCGTGAAACTGCTTATCATCGGTAGCTTATGCACAGCGTTTTAACCTGCGCATTAACGGGCTGCGCGCATGCCCATTCGCGGCGGCCCAAGTCAATTGCTGCGTGCACCATCTCTTCTGGTGCTTCGCGCAAGGCGGAGGAAAAATTCGCCTCGGCCTGACGCGCCAGGTCGCCCGTCAAGTGCAGCCCGAGCCGTCGTCGAAATTTAAGCAGATCGACCGACAGCGCGTTACCGCGTAAATTCAGCGCAAAAGCCTGCTGCAGGCGGTCCGGCCAAGGCCCGTTAGCATCCAGTTCGAACTCGACCCGCGCAAGGTTTAGGCGGGTGTAGGGCCAAGTCGGGCGCAGATTTGTGGCGCGGTCTAAATATCCTTTCGCTTCGCGCAATGCCGCAATTTTCAGCCGAGGGGATTCGCTTTCCATCTCGCTTTGTTGCAAAAAAATCCGGCCGGCAAGATCCAGCGTTGCTGCGTCCCAGCTCGCCGCAGCCGCTAAGCGGCGGGCTTGCACGCACGCCTGCGCCCAAAGCGGTGTGCGCGCTTGGCCGCCCATTGCCTGTTCATAGAGTGTGTTTTCTAGCCGTGTAACGGCAATGTTTAGCCAAGCAAGATACAGCCCTGAACCTGCCAGCAGGGTAAGTAAAAAGCTCAGCGCTAATTTTACCGTACGCATGGCTTCCCGCATAAAAGTGCCACAGGGAAACTCGCCGAGTTAGGACGGTTTTTTGGCGCTTTCGCCGTAATAGCCGTAATGCGGCTGATATCCGTCTGCATAATAAGAATATCGCCCGTAACCATAGCCATGCGAATGTTCACCGACACGGTTAATCACTACACCTAAGATCGGTGCATCCACGCGCCGCAGACGTTTAACGCCTGATTGCGCCGCTTGATACGGTGTTTGATCCGAGCGAACCACATAGATAACGCCGTCAACCAACCGCGACAGCACCAGGGCATCACTGACCGCAAGCGACGGCGCGCAGTCGATCACAATGTAATCAAACACCTTGCCCAAGTTGTCGAGCGCTTCGGAAAACTTATGTGACGACAGCAATTCCAGTGGATTGGGCGGAATGATGCCTGCCGTCATAATGTAGGTGTTGCTGCCCTCAAGTTGGTGCACGCATTCCGAAATTTTCGCTTCGCCGGAAATAAATTGCGACAAGCCAAACTGTGGTTTGCCATCGCCAAAAGCACGCGCAACGGTCGGTCGGCGTAAATCTGCGTCGACCAATAGCACCTTATTCATCTGGCTCATTGCTTGCGCAAGATTCAGTGAAATAGTGGTTTTGCCTTCGCCTGGAACTGAGGACGTCACCAGAATCCGACGGTGCTGTTTATCCAAAGTTGACAGCAAAATCCCGGTGCGCACGGTTCGAATTGATTCGCTAAATGCGGTTTTAGAATGCTTTAAAAAGTACAGCATCGGGTTTTCGTCTTTCGCAAGCTTAAGCTGCGGAACCAAGCCCAACACCGGCAACTGCAAATGTTTTTCAACGTCTTCTGCGGTTTTGATCGTGCTGTCTAGATGCTCAAGCAAAAAGGCTAGCAGCACGCTTAACAGCAAGCCCAGCGCCGCCGCTGCGATCGTGCTGCGTTTGGTATTTGGTGAAATCGGCGCGCCAGCGGTGGTTGCCAATTCGACAATACGCGCGTTGGTGGTGCGAAAATCTGTGAGCTGGTCAGTTTCTTTTTGCTGGTTTTGAAACTTCTGATAAATCAATTTGTTTGCTTCAAATTCACGGGTCAGTCGAGTGAGCTCAATCGACTTGCGGTTGCCGCCCTGTACGCTGGACTGCGCGCTGCTGAGCTGGGACTGCATTTGCTGCTCAATGTTGCGGGCGTTTTCGTATTCCCGCACAACGGCGTCTGCAGCGCCGGAAAGGGATGCGTTAAAATTTTTAAGCGCCAATACTTCTTCGCTTTTTGCCGCGCGCATTTTCGGGTGTTCAGCGCCGTAGCGGCCGGACAGATCGGATACTTTCTGCTGCGCTTTTGCGTAATCATCGCGCGGTTTGGACACGCCGTCGCTGTTCACCAGGGAAAACACACTCGTCAATTGCCCAGCTTTGCGCGCACTCATAATTTGTTGGTACATGCTTTCGCGATTCAGGCGCTCAGCACGCGCCTCGGCAACGCGCGGCATCAGCATCTGCACGTTTTCCGCACCCATTCGATCTTCGCCATTCGCCGAAATATTATTCGCCACCATAAACGCCAAAACACGCGCTTCGGCTGCGTCAACGTTTTTCTTTAAATCGGTGCTTTTAACTTCGAGCCAAGTGTTGGCTTTGTTGATCATCTGCAAACGCGCGTCGAGGGTATTCTCAATATAGGACTCGCCCAATTGGTTGGCCAAAATCGCCGCAAGTTCAGGATCCGCCACTTCAAAACTGAGCTTAACAAGCTGAGAGTTTCGCACCGGATCTATCCGCACGGCGCCTTGCACGATGCCAACTGCGGTGCTGTTACGTGCGCTTGCGCCCACAGGTGCTGATCGCGTTTTGTCGCCCCATGGCAGCAAACTCGACAGCGATAGTTTGCTTTTTTGATTAAGGCTCGCTAAGACCCGATCCACGCCAATTTTCTCAACAACCTTTTCGGCGAGTGGGCGCGTTTTTAGAATTTCATACTGTGTTTGCAGGTATTCGTAATTTTGCTGGCCTAGACCAAAGGTTTCTTGGCTTTGAGTAAAACGAACGTTTTCGCGGTCAATTAGAAGTGTTGACGTAGCGCGATAAATTGGCACTTCCAACGCAGCACTCAAGGCGCCCAAGATTGCAAAAAGCAGGGTTAGCGCCAAAATGCTATAGCGGTGACGCCCAACAATACGGAGATATTCGTGCAGCGAATCTTGTTGCGTGTGCTTCGCCGTTTCCAGCAAGTCCAGCGCAATTTTTGGTTGGGCAATCGGCGTCATATATTAAAAAAAACTCTCTTCAACACTAATGATGTCACCTGGGCGCACTTCGGCATCCAACTTGACTTTACGTGGATTACTGCTTGCGCCAGCGATTTCGCTGATCACAAAAATCCGGCTTTTCGACGCGCGTTCGGTAAATCCACCCGCGATCGATATCAATTTTCGTACGGTCATTCCAGGTACAAACGGGTATCCGTTGGGTGACTTGACTTGACCGTTGACATACACAGATCGGTAGGTGCGAATGGTGACGTTGACACGTGGATTAATCAAAAAACCACTTTTAAGTTTTTGCGTTAGTAGCCGCTCAATTTGGGTGGTTTTCAGTCCGACGACCGCAACCTCACCGATTAGCGGGAACGCAATTTTTCCGGATTCCCCTACGGTGTAATCTTTGGACAGCTCGCCCTCGCCAAAAACAACCACAGATATCAGATCACCCGGGGCTAAGGCATATTCAAAAATGACGTTTTTCGACATCGGAACTGTGCTTGAGGGAACCGGCGCAACCACAGGTGAATTTGCCCGCTCAGCGGCTCTGGCGGCAGACGTTTTTTCTGCCAACGCCAAGCTTGTTCCCAGCAAAGTGAGGGCAACGCTCAAGCATAGCAGTGCAATATGCGCCAACTTTGCGACGTTGGCGTTGCTGGGCAGGCAAAACCAGCCTCGGCCTGGGGATAACAAAGGGGCAAATCTAACGATTGATACGGACTGCGCGCTCATAAAAATTGGGTTTACCCGGGGAAATGAATTTAACAATGGGCAACGAATTAAGCGCCGCCAAATTTGGTCGCACACCAGGTGAAAGCCCCGTTCGCTAAAATCCAGCGCTAAGCTAGGTTTGCGGCACTGAACAAGCGCTGAGCATCGCCGTATAAAATGAAACTGCAAAACTAAAAAGGGCGTCGCGAGGCGACACCCTTTGCAAATATTCACCGCAATTTAAATATCGACCGCGCCCGAATCTGGCAAGGTTTTTTACAACGAAGCCTCGAAGCTAACGCTGACCTCGTCGCGATTGAAATCATAAATCACATCTTGCGCAGCGTTCGCGTTCACCACGTCACCGTTTCGGCGATACGATTTATATCCGGCACCCAGACTCAACCAGTCGCGCAGTTTATAGTCCGCAGACAAACCCCAGAAATTAG
>JANNYO010000142.1:0-4910 GCA_031410115.1 Rhodanobacteraceae bacterium
TCCCGCCGCCGCCATCATCGCGCCAATCTTGGCGCGCGAGCTGGATTTTTTATCCATCGGCACCAACGATTTAACTCAGTACACCCTCGCGGTGGATCGCGGAAATGAGTGGTTGGATGATTGGTACAACCCGCTGCACCCAGCGGTTTTGACCCTGATTTCGCAAACAATTGACGCCGGCCGCGCAGCGGGAAAGCCCGTATCTTTATGTGGTGAAATGGCCGGCGAAGCCCGCTACACGCGATTACTGCTGGCACTGGGCTTGACCGATTTTTCCATGCACCCGCGCGTGCTACTGGAAGTACACGAGGCCGTCAGCCAGTGTGATTTCCGCCGCCTGCGCCTGCTCAAGCAGGATATTTTAAGCGGCGAACATGAGGATGTGTTGCGCTTGGTTGCGGATTGATTGGCAGCAAATAAAGCCAAGATTTGTGCAAACTGAATCCTACGGTGACGCTCGCGCCAAAATTCCGCGATTTGGTGGAGCGGTTGTAAGTCTCGCCGAAAGGCGACACGGAAAAAAGAGTCTCGCCGAAAGGCGACACGGAAAAAAGAGTCTCGCCGAAAGGCCGGCCCCCGCCATGAACGCCATGAACGCCGCGCGTTAATCCAATTGCTGGCTCCAGTGCGTTTGCGTTAGCATTCGCGAAAATTCACAATCGTAGGTTTTCGCCTAAAAATTGTGTCCATGCACTTCGTTACCTGGCGTTCCTATGACATTTTCTCGCACACCGCTGACGGCGATTTTCGCCTTTTTGTTAGCTTTTTTCGCCTCGTTCTCAGCCCTCGCCCAAGTCAATCCCCCTGGCCCTGCGGTGTGTTTGAACGGGCCGCTGCCGCCATTTCAAAGCGGCTCGACGCCGAGCAATCCGGGGCGGTGGAGTAACCCAGATCGCCCAGGTTTGAGCTGGGATTTCACCTTCAACAGGCAGAGCCCGACGGATCAGACCTTGACGGCGTTTTGGTATAGCTTTGCGCCGGTGACGATTCCAAACGAGGTCACTGCGGGCGACCCGGTTTGGTACATCAGTAACACCGTGCAATACGATGCGAATAATTGGCAGGCACCGATTTATCGGGCGATTCAAACGCCGCAGGGCACGGCTCAAGTTGCGGAAACGGTGGGCTACATGGCGGTGAGTTTTGTGCCGGGCGCGCCCGAGCACATGGCGGTCAGCTGGCAGCTTAATCCGATGACGGAGCCGGTGACCGAGTGCATTCAGCGCTTGGGCAGTGATGCCAATCCAAACCGCATCGTGGTGCAGCAGGTGGGGCCGGCGTACTCGGGGCTGTGGTATGCGCCGGTGAGTTCGGGCTGGGGTTATCAGGCGCTGGTGGATACGCGGGTGGGTGCGGGCGGCGGGGTGGAGTTTCGCGAGTCCAACATTGTGTCGGTGTATGACACGAATAATCTGCCGGTCTGGTTTGCCGCTGATGGGCTGCCCAATAGCGCGTGGAGTGCGACGCCGCCGCCACTGGCGGTGACTGAATTGCCGTTGAAATATGTGCGGGCGAATTATGATGTGACGGCTTTGGTGGTGCCGTGCGTGAGCAACTGCACGTCGGTGGTGGCCGCGTCCGGTGCGGGTGTGGCGAAGTTTTGGCGCGGCTATTTGAACCCGGCTGCGGGTACGGTTGGGGTGAATGTCAACGCCCAATTCGGTAGCCGTGCGGTGAGTTTTTCTCGGCCGCCGAGTGCGACGGCGGCGAACCTTTTTGCCAGTGAAAAGCTAACGCAGGCATCCAATATTGTGGCCAGCCCGACCAACTGCGTGGCGGCTGAGAATGCGTCGAGCTGCCCGGTGGCGGTGTCGTGGGCGGTTATGACGACGGGCTTTTTTGGCGCGGTTGATGCGTTGCCGTACGTGCGTGATTTGGCCACCGGTGGGGTGTCGCCGGTGCTGCCAGCGAATAGCTCGGGCGCGGTGGTGGTGCCGGTGGGTGTGGGTAAGCGCGTGCAGTTTGAGCTGCGCACCAGCGGTGGGCAAGTGATTGCGCAATCAAGCGAGGTGCGCGTGCTGTCGCCGAGTTTGGCGGACCCGGCTTATGAGGGTTTGCTGCCGTATATTCCGGAGCCGCAAGCGACTTACGCGGGGGTTGGTTCGGGCTCGGGCGGCACCAGCGGTGGGCAAGCGAGCTATTCAATCCCGGTGCAAATGGCGCCCGGCCGCCACGGCATGCAGCCGAGCGTTTCGTTAAATTATTCCAGTAGAGCCGGCAACGGCGTGGCAGGCATGGGCTGGAGCGTATCGGCAGGATCCTCACTACATCGCTGCCCGAAAACGCGCGATCAAGATGGCGTCAGTTCGGTGGTGAATTTCAGTGCGGACGATCGTTTGTGTTTGGATGGGCAGCGCTTAATCGAAGTCAGTGGCGGCTATGGCCTAAACGGCACCAGCTATCGCACCGAGCAAGATGGCCAGGCGAAAGTCGTGCAGTTCGGCGGCGATTTGGCGGCCAATTCGGCGTCGACGTACTTTGTTGTGTATCGAGCTGATGGCATGCGCGATTATTACGGTGCCACTGCGGGCGCGAATGACACCAGCAGTATCGATGCCAGTGCGCAGCAGCTGCTTGCTGGCAACACAAAACCCTTGGCGTGGATGCTGCGCGAATCGCTGGACCGCAGTTCCAACACGGTGCGCTATAGCTATACGCCCTATGGCTCGGGCGAGCTATTGCTGACGCAGATTAACTACACCGGCGCCATTGACGCACCGGGTAATCGCACGGTGAATTTTAGCTATACCACGCGCCCAGATTTAAGCTCATCCGGCTTGGGCGGGTATTTGAGTCGTCAGACCCAGGTGCTGACGCAGATTGAAAGTAAGACACCTAACAATAGCGGCACGACTGTTTTGGTGCGCCGCTACAATTTGCAATATGGTTCGGCGGCGGGCGTGATTGGCGTGAGCAAAAGCAGCGGGCGGGCGCAGCTGACGCAGATTACCGAGTGTGCGGGCGACGGTAAATGTTTTGCGCCGACCAGTTTGAGTTGGTTGGATACGCCGACTGTGGGGGCGAGTGCAGGTGTGGGGGCGAATTGGGTGCCGGGGGCGATTGCTTGGCCGGCTGAGCTTTTGCCAATGCAACTTGCGGGCGTTGCGGACTTCGAGTCGACCAAGCCGATTGGCGATATTGATGGCGACGGTATTATTGAAGTCCGACGAAGCATCCGTTCCAACGCATTTGGTAGAAACATCGCCAGTTATATTGTTTCTTTTAAATCGGACCGTTCGATTAAAGGCTATTCGAATAATGTCGCGGAAGACAGCAATGCGTTGGATTTCAACAACGATGGCCGAAGTGAGTTGTACGAGGTTTCGCGCGGAGATGGCATTGGCAGCGTCAAGCTAACGCTGTTCAGGCCAAGCGCAACGAGCAGCGCCTGGGTGCCCGAGAACTTCCTGACCCATACGATCAATTTATGTGGCCTGGGATCACCAACCGATGTACTAATTGGTATTCCACAACCAACATTTGCTGATTTTAACGGCGACGGCTTAGTAGACGTTGCCGTCGCAAACGTTGGTGTTTGTGGCAACGGCTACGGCGTCTACGTACATCTAAATACCACTGAGCCGCTCAACGATGCGACAAACTATGCGCCATCGTTTAATTTGGTGCCAATATTTTTGCCGTTGGCACCGCCACCTAATGGAAGTGCTGAAGAAGCGCGGGAAACGATTTTGCGGGTCAGTGATTTAGATGGCAATGGCACATCAGAAATATTGACCCAACGAAAACCACCCGTTGGTTCGGGTCCGCCGCCAGTACCTTTTGATCCAAGCTATCCGCGTTTTGTCAATACGATTTATACCGCGCAGACTTCGGCGCAAAGCATCATTTTTAGCAGCCGCGATTTTGCAACTACAGCGCTCACGACATTGACCTCGCCCTATTTAATCCCTGTCAATGCGCGGCGAAGCTATTTCATGGACGCTAATGGTGACGGCTTAGATGATTTATTATTAGCTACCGAATATAAAAGAAGTTCAGTTTGTGATTCAGTTTGGGCGCTTAGATTGAATTTGGGCGGTAAGTTTGGGGAACCTGAGGTGTTAGTCGAAGGCTCGCTTGGTGCGCTCCGCGCAGGCTTAGAACTTGCGCAAGTCAGCGCTGTGCCTGGCGGTACTGGCGTATGCAAACCAGTTGCACGTGACTGGTCGGATATACAGTCTGAGGTTGTGTCCGTCGAGGATGCTGATGCAGATGGCAAAAATGAACTCTGGATTCCCAGGGCGATCAGTGGACCAAGCTGCACCCGAGTGGTTTGGACGGACTCGGTTAAGCTGCTGCCGCCAGCATTTATTTCGGTATGTACGCCACTGCCACGCAGCCCCAACCCAGTCACCAACCCCAGATCCGACGCGCTGAGTTTGGCCGATAGCGCTACCGTGAGGTTGCAAACGCCGCCTGTCACAAGTCCCGGCAGCATCGGCGATTTGGTCAAGCTGGACTCAGCTAGCTACTTAATGAGCCAGCTTCGATTCACGCAAAATGCGAACGGCAGTTTTACAATTTCCGAAATACCTTTGCCTGATTTGCTGACGCGCCAAGTTGGTGCTGGTGACAATGTTGATTTTGACCTCTATGGTGATGGGCTGAACGATAAGGTCAGTAGCAAAGGTTGTAGGTTGCAATGGATAGGTGAACCGGGTCCAGCGTGTTTGAATACGGATGCTTCGAATGCGACGCAATCGATCACTTACTTCTTCAACAACGGCGCCGGCCTACGCCCCAACCGCGCCGCCCTAACCCCCGAGCTACTGCTTTCAGTATCAGACGCCTACGGCAAATCCATTGAATGGCGTTACGACGCGCTGAGCAGCTCCGGTAATCGCAGTGCCGCTGAATCATTGCCGCTGTATCGCCTTCCGGCCCGCGACGGCATTGCACCCGATGCGCCC
>JANNYO010000143.1:0-1316 GCA_031410115.1 Rhodanobacteraceae bacterium
GTCCATAAGCGAGGGCCGATTCTTCAGTGAAGGCGAATATCCGCCCAGCAAATCGGTGCCGCCATTCGTCTAAACCCGCAGCTAGGCGCAGCGCGCGTTGATCGGGCTGGATTTTGGCGATACCAAACGCGAGTTCGGAAATCACGACGCTGCTTAAAGCAAGCTCGGCGTCGTGCCGCGCGAGCCATGCCAAAACCGCCTCATTAGGCTTTAGGCGTAAGGTTTCAGACACCACATTGGTGTCGACAAAGATCACAGCTGCGCGCCGGTGTGCGCAATCCGATCTGCACGAATCAGCGCATCAAGATCAAGATCGGTGGCGTAGCATTGCGCAATGCGCGCGTAAAAATCCGCCGCGCGCTCACGACCGGTTTGCGCCGCGTCGTAGGCTTCTAGCGCACGTTCGACTATATCGGCAATGGTGCGCTGTTCGCGGCGGGCAAGCCGGTGCGCTAAATCACGGGCGCGGGCGCTGCGGACGGAGAGCTGGGGTTCGGCCATCGAAGATTCCTTGAAATCATCAGCAAATGTTGGCGGCGCGGTCACAACGCAGTGGCTATCTCAGTTTACGCGCTACTTTTCATGCCATCAAGATGGCAGACTAGATACAGCCCGGCCATACGGATCACGTTGCGGCGTTTGAGTTCGGAAAGGAAGTTCATGGTGCAACGGGCCTCAGCACGCGAAACAGCGGCGAACTCGCTGTGCGCAGATCGAACGTACACGTGACTTGCGCTTTCCCCGCTTTGCCGCAATGACCGATAACGTAGTCTGCGAAATCGGCATTGCCCGACTTAAAATCATTCAAGGCCTGCTAAGCCAGTTCACAACGCTCAATGCGCAATTCGTCTGCGACCAGAATCTTTCGCAGTACGCCGGCTTTTGCCGCTCGGTCATAGCCATAGCCTCTGAGTACCCACACCAACTCGCACAGCACGATTAAGGTCACCAAGCCAGGCTCCTCGGAAGTGCACTCAGTTTCGATGAGGGTCGTGGCCTACGCCGCTTGGGGTTCGTCGTCGCGAACGATGTAGCGAACCAAAACATTGGTGTCGAGCGCAATCACGTTTTATCAATAGCCGATCCGCCGCTCGCGCCCTGCGCAATCGCGTATTCCATATCTTGCAAGCTCATTGCGCGTGCTGGCTTCGGCAACGCTTGCTTCAAGTCGCGCACCGAGCCGCCCATTTTGACTATACCCAATAGGTCATCGCCCCGAACGACGAACGCCAGCCGCGTACCGGCCGAAATCCCAAGCCGCTTGCGAATACTCGCTGGCAGCGTGACTTGACCTTTAGAAGAAACCGTTGTTGTCA
>JANNYO010000144.1:0-2950 GCA_031410115.1 Rhodanobacteraceae bacterium
GCTCAGGTGATCGTAGCCAGCGCATTCGCACCTACAATTTCCCGCAGGGCCGTTTGACCGATCACCGCATCAATTTAACGATTTATCAGCTCGATGCCATTATGACCGGCGATTTGGAACAAGTGATCGACCCGCTGGCGCAGGAATATCAGGCCGACCAGCTGAAAGAATTGATTGGCAATTAATTCCGTTTAGAAACTGCAACCGTAAGCCTGCATCGCCGTTACTGCCGAAGCCTTTGCTTGCGTGCACGCTTGCGCAAGCGCGCCGGCGGTTTGTGGGTTCGCCGCCAACTGCTTCCACGAGGTGCGCATGGAATCTAGCCCCGACTGAAACATTGCGCGATTTGCTTCTGGCAATTTGTCATTTAAACAGGCTTCGTATTTCGCCAAATAATCATCACATTCAACCACGCCGGTAACCGCCGCAACCGCCATCACAGCTGGTTCAACGGCAACCGGTTCGACCGCAGCGGGTTCGACAGCGGTGGGCACAACCACCGCAGGCTCACTCACCGCCGGAGCAGTAACGACGGGCGTGGGTGTAGGCGCAGACGCTTCGGTTGGCGGTGTTTGATCGCATGCGGCGACGACGACAAGAGTGCTGAGTAATACGCTAAGACGCAAAATTCGCATCGTAATTTCCTTATGAGTTATGGGCGGGTTGCATACAGATTTGGCACATCGGCAAGAGTCTCGCCGGAAGGCGACACGGAAAAAAGAGTCTCGCCGGAAGGCGACACGGAAAAAAGAGTCTCGCCGGAAGGCGACACGGCAAATGAGTCTGTAGCTGACATGATAGCAACTGATTGCAAATTTTGTCCCAGGCAAAACCTAGACGCGGCGAAATTCCGCCGCACTCTGATCCTTAAAGAGCGCATTCATATGGGTATAGCCGCTTAGGTAATAGCCGTTTTGCGCCAAAAATGTATAGATTGGGTCGTTAGCAAAATGTTCGAGCTGATAGCCAAGAATCTCAACCAAAATTATTTTCGGTCGAAAACGCGCAAAGTCCAGCGATTGCAGAACTTCAAAATCAAGTCCCTCGACGTCGACATTAAGCAGCTCAAACTGCGCGGGCGCGTCTAGCTCGGTCAAAACTTCTGTCAGGGTTCGGGTAATAAGCGTCGTTTGGGCGCGGATTTTTAAGCCAGTCGCGACCCGCGCTTTGACGAACTCTGGATCGAGTGACGCCATCAGCGTTTCACCGGCAAATTCGGTGTACACCAGGGAAGTCTGTGTGCGCGCAATGGCGGCAAAAACAGACTGATCGTTTGGTTTTAGCCGACGATGCATCGCAATAAGCGCTGCGTTTGCATCAATGTTAATGCCGCGCCAGCCGCGCTTGTAGAGCATGAACGTGTTGGAGTAATTCGCGGGATGGTTACAGCCTACGTCGACATAAAATCCGGGCTTGGCAAAAATAGACGCGACCAATCGATCCTCACCGGAGGCTGCATAGCCAAGCTCGCCGTAGCGATCAAACAGTCGGCGGACAGATTCCACAAAAAGGATTCTGAGCGCCGTGAAAAAAGAGAACTGTTTAAACAGCAAGAAAAAAAACTTCATCTTTAATGCCCAAATTGCGGCCGGCAAGAGTGTGCTTTCTTGGCCTCAACGGCAAGGTGTGATGGCGCGACCGCCGTCAACGGGACTAGCTGATGCAATTGGACAAGATTCTATCGCTGTCGCCAACGCATCGGCTGGAACGATAGCGCGAACGGCGGCGGAACTTTGCTAACCTTGGTGCATGCGCCTGCCAATCTCCGTTACTTTACCAACCCAAGCCGATACGATTTCCGGCGTACTTGATCACGGCTTTGAGCTCTATGCGCGCTCTTTTTGGCGTACCAGCGGCTTTATTGCGATCTCAAGCTTGCCAAATGCGCTGTTGGGCCTAGTCGCGGGCGAGCTGCAGGGCAGTTTGGTGTCTATGGCAACTGGCGCCGCGTTCAGCAGCGTTTTGGCGAAATTTTGGTGGTTTTTACCGCTGTATTTTGCCAACCTGTGGTTCACACTTTCTTTGTATAACGCCGCCTACTACCGCACGGGAATGATCGCGCGCGGGCGCGACGCGGGCTTTGTCGCGAGCGCAAAATATGGCTTTGCCATGGGCCACCGGGCGCTTGGGCTTGCATTGATTAGCTTGGTACTGATTTTTGTCGCGATGGTCATTGCCGGAATTTGGCTGACCAGCGTTATTGGCGGCGGAGTGTTTCTGGCGACGACAAACGGCGGCGACTTTGGCCCGTTTCTGAGCATTGTGTTTGGCCTTTTGGTGATGCTGCCAGCGGTGATGATCGTCGCGTTTGTGATGGTGCCAATCATGTTGGCGCCATGCGCCCTGGCACTGCGGCGCGAGGGCGTCATTGACGCGTTGGCGACCGGTTTTCGCCTGATGGGGCGGCATTTCTGGCGCAACATCATCGTCATGGCGGTGCCGGGGGCGCTGTATTTCATCACCTACAGCGGCATTTTAGGTGTGCTTGGGATTGCGATGTTGCAGGGTTCCGTGATCGCGCAAACAACCGCGTTCAACATCCTCGCGCAAGCGTTGGTCGTGCCGCTGATTGCGCTATTAATGCCGCTATTTATCTCCAGCGTAATTGCGTTGTTCGCCGATTTACTATTGCGGCGCGACGGCGAAGATTTAAAGCAGCAGTTGGCGGCGTTGACGTGAGTTTTTTCAGTGCGATATGGCAATTTTTTTACCCGCGTGCGGCGCTGATTAGTCTTGCAATCTTGTGTTCCAACACGCTGCATGCGGCCTGCCCAGACGCGGAATCTACGCTAAACCTGGCATGTCCAGAACTTTATGCGCAGCTGGACCGACACGGATTCGTCGATGCGCTTAACCTAGCGCCGGAAACCCGCAGCGATGCGCAAACTGTGGCCCAGCTCAATGCCTATCTGGCAGCAGCGCAGGCGCCGCAGCCAAGGAACGTGGCTTT